>NZ_JASGBV010000084.1:0-72377 GCF_030053245.1 Stenotrophomonas sp. RS-48 | reverse complement strand
ATCACCTGCACCGCATGCGGCGCCTGTATCGCGAGCAGGTGGGACGGCTGCGCCAGCTGGTGGCCGAGCATTTCCCGCCCGGCACACGCGCCACGGAACCACAGGGTGGCTTCCTGCTGTGGCTGGAACTGCCGGGCGTGGACACCCGCGCACTGTTCGAGCGGGCGCTGGAAGAGGGCATCGTGTTCATGCCCGGCCAGGTGTATTCGCGCGGTCCGCGCTACCGGCACTGCCTGCGGCTGTCGTGCTGCCAGACCTTCGACGCACGTTTCATCGCTGCCGTGGAGCGCCTGGGCGCCCTCGCGCGGGAGCTCGCGGCCGGTTGATCGCAGCGGGTCGCAGGCTCCGCTCTACGGGAACTCAGCCCTCATGCAGGTGCATCGCCAGGGCCTGAGCATCGGCGCCCGGCAGGTGCGGCAGCCGTCCCCAGCATGGCATCGGCAACCGCTGCACCAGCGTGGCCACGTTCTCGTCCTGGCGCTGCATGGCCGGATCGATGTGATTGCCGATCCAGCCCAGGCACTCCACGCCGCTGGCCCGCAAGGAGTGCGCGGTCAATCTCGCGTGGTTGACGCAGCCCAGCCGCAGGCCGACCACCAGCACGACCGGCAGACGCAGTGCCCGCACGATGTCGAGCTGGTCCAGGTGGACGGAGACCGGCGCCAGCCATCCCCCTACGCCTTCCACCACCACCACGTCGGCGGTGGCACGCAGGCGCTCGAACGCGGCGACGATCGGTGCCAGGGCGATGTCCACCCCGTCCTCAGCCGCCGCCAGTTCGGGGGCGATCGGCTGCCGCAGGGCATAGGGATTCACGTCGACGTAGTCCGGCACCGGCCGACTGGCCGCCTGCAGCGCCAGCGCATCCTCGTTGCGCAGGCCCTGCCCCAGATCCTGGCTGCCACTGGCCACAGGCTTCATTCCGACCGCCCGCAGGCCACGCCGGCGCAGGGCGTGCAGCAGCGCGGTGCTGGCCGCCGTCTTGCCGATCTCGGTATCGGTGCCGGTGACGAACAGCGCGGATGGCAGGGCAGCGGGCAACGGCATCGAAGGCTCCAGCGGGGCAACAGAGCGTGCATTATCGCTGGCCCGGCACGCTTGCTAGACTGCGGTCATGTTCGCCAATGCCTCGCTTACCGGCAGCAAGCCGGAACAATACGCCCAGTTGCTTGAACAGGCCCGTGGCCTGGTCCATGGAGAGTCCGACCGCATCGCCAACGCGGCCAATCTCTCGGCGCTGGTCTTCCACGCCCTGCCCGACCTGAACTGGGTGGGCTTCTATCTCTACGATGGCCAGGAGCTGGTGGTCGGCCCGTTCCAGGGGCTGCCGGCCTGCGTGCGCATTCCGCTGGACAAGGGCGTGTGTGGTGCCGCGGCCCGCCAGCGCGTGACCCAGCGCGTCGACGATGTCGATGCCTTTCCGGGCCACATCGCCTGCGACTCGGCCTCCCGCTCGGAACTGGTCGTTCCGCTGCTGCGCGGCGATGAACTGATCGGAGTCTTCGACATCGACAGCCCGAAGACCGGTCGCTTCGATGCCGATGACCAGGCCGGACTGGAAGCCATCGCGCGCGTCTTCGTCGAGGCGCTGGGATGAGTGCGCCGAAGCTGCGCAACATCGGTCCGAAAAGTGCGGCGTGGCTGCGCCAGGTCGGTCTGCGCAGCCGTGACGATCTGGCCGCCGTCGGCGCGGTGGGTGCCTTCGTCAAGGTCAAGCGCGCCGGCTTCAAGCCCAGCCTGAACCTGCTCTACTCGCTGGAAGGGGCCCTGCTGGACTGCCATTGGCAGGAACTGGGCGAGCCGCAGCGCGAGGCGCTGGTGCAGGACTACGAAGCGCGCATCGCCGCGCACCCGCTGAAGGCGGCCGGCCCGGCCTCGGGGCCGGTGCACGAGCAGCGATTCGACGCAGACGACGACGCAGAAGAAGACGTGGCCGGAAGCGCCGACGAGGACTGATCGGCACCGGCCGGATCAGGGCTGCTGCAACTCCAGCAGCTCGCCCACCAGGCCTGCCTCGCCACGCTCCAGCCTGACCCGCAGGCGCGTACCGTGGTCGATGCGCAGCGCCCAGCACAGCGACATCGGCAGGCCGCAGACCTGTGACAGCACCATGCGCAGCGGGCCACCGTGGCTGACCACGACGGTCGGCAGCGGGTCGTCATCGTCGAGCAGGCGGTCGAGCGCACGCGCGATGCGCCGCTCGAAGTGCCCCCAGCTTTCGCCGTTTGGCGGCGGATACGCATGCGGATCAGCATGGAATGCCGCCAGCGCCTGCTCCGGCAGGTCGAACAGTGCCTGCCCGTCCCAGTCGCCGAAGTCGAGTTCTTCCCACTCCTCGTCCGCATCCACGTCCAGCCCGCGCGGGGTGGCCAGCGCCATCGCTGTGTGCAGTGACCGCAGGCGGGGCGAGCTGATCACCCGCTCCCAGGGCTGCGTGGCGTAGGCCTCCACCAGCTCCTGTGGCAGGCGGGCCAGCTGCGGTGGATCGCTGCGGCCATCGAGGTACTCGTCGCGACCGTTGCCAGCGTGGCGGACCAGGTCGAGGATCATGCATGCGTCCTGTGCAGGCAACGCGGGGACAGCGGAAAACGGGCGGACATCGGCAACGGCACCACGGGATCAAGCAGCAATTCTAGTGGCTGGGGATCATCAGCTCCACAGACATTGCCGCATATGCGCCGCACCGGGCATGCCGATGCCGTAGACTGCGCGCACTTCCAGGTGACCTGCGGCATGGCCGGCAGGTTGAAACGGGAAGCCGGTGACGCGTGAACCCACGCCATGCCGGCGCTGCCCCCGCAACGGTAAGCACGTCAGTTCCAGGCAGTACCGCCACTGTGCCAACAGCATGGGAAGGCGCCTGGACGGTGGCCTCGCGCCGCCTGGCGGCAAGCCCGGAGACCGGCCCGGAAGCCTCAGGTCGCGATGCGGTGGGCATGGCGCTGGATGTCCGCAGCACTGCCTGCGGCATCGGCGCTTGCCTGCCTCCGCGGCTCCTCCCCTTCGCCACGCGGGCGTGCGTGGCACCTGGAGTCCCCCGATGAAGCTGCAGTCCCGATTGCTTTCCCTGGCCGTATTGGCCGCCCTGCCCGCGTTGGCCCAGGCCGATGATGGCGCCCGCGCGCTCGATCCCATCCTGGTCACGGCCACCCGCACCCCCATCGCCCTGCAGGACAGCATCGCGCCTGCGCAGGTGATCGACCGGACGCAGATCGAGTCCAGCCAGGCCACTTCGCTGCAGGACCTGCTGCGTGGCCGCGCCGGCATCAACCTCACCAACGCCGGCGGCCTGGGCAAGCAGAGCTCGCTGTTCCTGCGCGGCACCAACTCCGGCCACACGGTGGTGCTGGTCGACGGCGTGCGCATCAACAGCGCCGATCTCGGCCTGGCGATGATCCAGGACCTGCCGCTGGCGCAGATCGAACGCGTGGAGATCGTGCGCGGCCCGCAGTCCAGCCTGTATGGCGCCGACGCCATCGGCGGTGTGATCCAGATCTTCACCCGCCGCAACCAGGGCGACTTCGCGCCACATCTGCAGCTGGGCGGTGGCAGCAATGGCCTGCGTGAGGCCAGCGGCGGCATCGGTGGCAGCAGCGAACGCGGCTGGTTCGGCGCCGACATCGCCTACCAGCATTCCGATGGCATCGATGCCTGCCGGGGCTCGGCCACGCTGTTCACCGGCTGCTTCGCCGACGAACCCGACCGCGACGGCTACCGCAATCTCTCCAAGAGCCTGCGCGGCGGCTACAACTTCAACGAGCAGTGGACGGTGGAGGGCAGCGCGCTGCGCGCCGACGGCCAGAACCACTACGACGGCTACTACAACTACTCCGAGACGCGCCAGCAGGTACTGTCCGGCAAGGTCCGCTACACGCCGGCCGAACGGCTGGTGCTGACCGCCAACGTCGGTCGCAGTGACAACGAATCGGACAACGTCGGCGCGGACGGCGTGCATGGCAGCGCGCAGACGCATCGTGACAGCGCGTCGCTGCAGGGCGACTTCGGCGTGGCCGAAGGCCAGCTGCTGAGTGCCGGTGTGGACTGGAGTGAGGACAACCTGGACGGCAGCAGTGCCGGCTATCGTGTCGACAGCCGTCGCAACACCGGTGTGTTCGTGCAGTACCAGGGGCGCTTCGGCCGGCACCAGTTGCAGGCCAGCGCGCGCAACGACGACAACGAGCAGTTCGGCAACCATGCCACCGGCAGCATCGGCTGGGCGATGGAGCTGGATCACGGCCTGCGCATCAACGCCAGCTACGGCACGGCCTTCAAGGCACCCACCTTCAGCGACCTGTATGACCCGTGGAGCGGCGTGCCGACACTGGATCCTGAGAAGTCGAAGAGCGCCAACCTGGGCATTTCGCAGCAGGGCCAGGGCTGGCGCTGGGGCCTGGATGTGTACGAGACCCGCATCGATGACCTGATCACCTACGATGCAGCCACCTTCAGGATGCAGCAGGTGGAGAAGGCGCGCATCCGCGGTGCCGAACTGACCGGCGGCATCGTGCTGGCCGGCTTCGACATCGCTGCACAGCTGAGCTACACCGACCCGCGCAACCGCACGAACGGCAGCAGCCAGTTCGACAACTGGCTGCCGCGCCGTGCACAGCAGACGGCACGGCTGGATGTGGATCGCCGCTTCGGCGCATTCCGTGCCGGCCTGACCGTACAGGGTGCGGGCAAGCGCTATGACGATGCCGCCAACACGGTGAAGGTTGGCGGCTATGGCACGTTGGATCTGCGCGCCGAGTACGCGCTCACGCCATCGTGGTCGCTGCTGGCCCGGGCAACCAATGTGTTCGACCGCAGGTACGAGACTGTGGCGTGGTTCAACCAGCCGGGCCGCGAGTATCAGCTGAGCGTGCGCTACCAGCCGAAATGAGCAGGCGCGCCGGGCGCAGGCCCGGCGCTATACCGGGATGCGCGCGGCCAGGCCCGGCAGTTCGCGCAGATCGTCGATCACCGCCACCGCAGCTGCGGTGGCCAGGTCCAGGCCACGCGGGTAGCCGTAGCGCACCAGCGCGATCGGCATTCCCGCGTCTTCCGCCGCGCGGTAGTCGGTCAACGAATCACCCACCATCAGGCATGCATTCACCGGCAAGCGGAAGTGTGCCGCGATGTGCCGCAGTGGTTCACCGCTGGGCTTGCGCTGTGGCAGCGAATCGCCGCCCAGCACCAGCGCGAACGCATCGCCGATGCCCAGATGCTGCAGCAGCGGCGGCACCAGCGCTGCAGGCTTGTTGGTGCAGATGGCCAGCGGCACAGCACGTTCCCGCAGCTGCGCCAGTGCTTCGGCCACACCGTCGAACAGGCGTGGGCTGCGCAGCAGGCACTCACGGTAATGCACCATGAACACCGGCATGACCTCGGCCAGATCGACCTGCCGCCCTGCGGCATGCACGGCCTGCTCGACCAGCCGGCGGACACCGTCGCCAATCCAGCCCAGCACGGTGGCTTCCGGCACACGGGCCAGGCCGATGTCCTCCAGCGTGCGGTTCAGGGCTTCGGCGATATCGGCGGCGCTGTCGACCAGCGTGCCATCGAGGTCGAATACGACCAGCGGATAGGGATACGACACGCAACGCACCTGTACGACGTGGGGCCGCTCATTGTATGCCGTGTGCGCATCGCACCGGGATGTCATGCAGGTTCCACACGCGCCGGTCGCCAGTCCAGATCCTGGAAGGCCGGGCTGGCGAAACACTCGCCCAGGAAGTCGAGGAACCGCCGCATGATCGCCGACTGCTGGCGACGCGATGCGTACACCGCATGAATGCCCAGCTCGTCCAGGGTATACGCCGGCAGCAGTTCCACCAGCTCGCCACTGCGCAGCAACGGCGCCACCTGGTAGGTGGGCAGCATCGCAATGCCGGCGCTGGCGCGAACGGCTTCGAGCAGCAATGACGCTTCGTTGGCGCTGATGTTGCCGCCCACCGCCACCGACTGCGAACGTCCGTCGCGGTGCAGGTGCCACAGGCTCTTGCCCACGTAGTGATGGGTCAGGCAGTTGTGTGCGGCCAGATGTTCCGGGGCGGTCGGCGTGCCGCGCACCTCCAGGTAACCGGGCGTGGCGCACAGCACCGAGCGGCATGTGGCCAGCCGTCGCGCGATCAGGCTGGGGTCGATCTGCCGGGCGATGCGTACCGCCAGATCCACCCGCTCCTCGACCAGATTCACCGTGCGATCGACCAGCAGCAGTTCGATGCGCGCCGCCGGATGACGCTTGACGAAGTCGGCGACGGCGCGCGCCAGATGGCTCTGCCCGAACGAGACGCTGGCGGTCACCCGCAGCGTGCCATGCGGTTCGGGATCGTCGCTGGCCAGTTCGCCCTGCAGCGCCTCGCCGATCTCCAGCATCTGCCGGAAGCGCGCCAGCGCCGCCTCCCCCGGGCCGGTCAGGCTGACCCGGCGCGTGGTCCGGTGCAGCAGGCGCGCCCCCAGCCAGGCCTCCACCTCGGCGAGGTAACGGGTGACCATCGCCCGCGACATGTCCAGCACCTCAGCGGCGGCCGTGAGGCTGCCGCGCTCGGCCACCTCGATGAATACGGTCATGGCGGTCAGTCGATCCATCTGCTCGATCCATGCAACAAACAAGCGCGTTATACGCTGTTTTTCGGACAATTACAGCGTCCTACAGTGGCCCCGTCGTCTTCCCCTCCCCTTGCTTATGGAGTTCGCCATGAAAATCGCCCTCGTCGGTGCCACCGGCAACATCGGCCGCCAGATCGCGCGCCACGCGCTGGCCGCCGGCCACGAATTGACCCTGATCGTGCGCAGCACGCAGGACCTGCCGGCGGAGCTGGCCGGTGCCCATCCGGTGATCGCCGCGCTGGATGATCCCGACGCGCTGGCCGCGGCCATCGCCGGCCACGACGTGCTGGCCAGCGCCTACGGGCCACGTCCGGGCGATGACATCAGCCGCGTCGGCGAAGTGGCCGGACAGCTGGCAGCCGCGGCACGCAAGGCCGGGGTGCCGCGCCTGGTCGTGGTCGGCGGTGCCGGCAGCCTGGAAGTGGCACCGGGTGTCCAGCTGGTCGATACGCCGGATTTCCCGGAGGCGTACAAGCCTTATGCCCTGGCCCACCGCGAAGCACTCAAGCGCCTGCAGGCGGTAGACGACCTCGACTGGACGTTCTTCTCGCCGGCCGCGGAAATCGGACCGGGCGAAGAGCGTGGCCAGTACCGCGTGCAGGCCAAGGCCTTCCTCGCCGACGCCAGCGGCCACAGCCGCATCAGCTACGCCGACTATGGCGCTGCCTTCGTGGCGGAACTCGAGGCGCATGCCTACCCGAAGCAGATCATCACTGCGGCGTACTGATCGACCTACATGCCGGGCATGGCCCGGCGCTGCACAAGGAGTTCCGCATGCGTTCCGTTGCCCTGCTGCTTCCGCTTGCACTGGTCACCAGCTTCGCCAGCGCCCCGCTGCTGGCCGCACCGGCTGCCCCGACGCCGGCCACGGCGGCGAAATCACAGCTGCACCTGCAGTACTTCCATCCTGGCCCGCAGGCGATGTTCTCCGTGTCATCGGTGCTGATCGAAGGCCGCCACGATGCGATCCTGGTCGACGCACAGTTCGCGGCCAGCGACGCGCGCAGGCTGGTCGAGCTGATCCGTGCCAGCGGCAAGCAACTGACCACGATCTACATCAGCCATGGCGATCCCGATTACTACTTCGGCCTGGCCACGCTGCAGGACGCCTTCCCGCACGCACGCATCGTCGCCACTGCGCAGACCGTGGCCCACATCCAGCAGACCCACGCCGGCAAGCGTGCCTACTGGGGCCCGAAGATGGGGGCCGACGCACCGGCGCGCATCGTTGTGCCGCAGGTGCTGGAGGGCGACGCGCTGCTGCTGGAAGAGCAGCGCCTGCCCTTGATCGGACTCGATGGCCCTACGCCGGACCGCAGCGTGCTGTGGGTGCCTTCACTGCGCGCGATCGTCGGTGGCATCCCCGTGGTCGCCGGCGAGCATGTGTGGATGGCCGACACGCAGACCCCGAAGTCGCATGCCGACTGGCTGCAGACCCTGCAGCGACTGCAGGCACTGAAGCCGCAGGTGGTGGTACCGGGCCATTACGCGCAAGGGGCGGCGCTGGACGCCAGTGCGCTGCGCTTCACCGCCGGGTACATCCGTGCGTTCGATGCGGAAGCGGCCAAAGCGAAGGACAGCCAGGCGCTGGTGAAGGCGATGCAGGCGCGTTACCCGCGGCTGGAGGGCGTGGAGTCGCTGCAGCTGAGCGCGAAGGTGGCCAAGGGCGAAATGCAGTGGCCGTGAGGCAGGACCGCGGTCAGGGGCGGTGCGGATCGTTCGACGCCTGCTCGAACAGCTCCCCCTGCACCACCGGTTCCTTGTCGCGGAAACCGCCCAGGCCGACGCCCACCAGGCGATAGCGCGTGTCGGCCGGCAGGTCCACGCGCGCGCGCAGCGCCAGCGCGGCATCGCGCAGCTCCTCCATCGATTCCGGCGGGCGGTCCGGGGTGAAGCTGCGGGTAAGGATGCGGAACTGCGCCGTCTTCAGCTTCAGCACCACGGTGTGGCCCACGCGTTCCGTCCGGCGCGTGGCGTTCCAGGTCTTCTCTGCCAGCTGCACAATGGCCTCGCCCAGGTCTTCAAGCAGCAGGTCCTCGGCAAAGGTGTCCTCGGAAGAGATCGACTGCACCGGCTGGTCCGGCTCCACCGGCCGTTCATCGACGCCGCGTGCACGGTTGTAGAGGCTGCGGCCGAAGCTGCCGAACGCGTCCTCCAGATCCGCCAGCGCCCATTGCCGCAGGTCACCGCAGGTGATGATGCCGCGCGCCGTCAGTTTGCCTTCCATCACCTTGCCCACGCCGGGCACGCGGCTGACCGGCAGCGGCGCCAGGAATGCGTCCACCCGTTGCGGTGGAATAACGAACTGGCCGTCGGGCTTGCGCCAGTCCGAGGCGATCTTGGCCAGGAACTTGTTCGGCGCGATGCCCGCTGAAGCGGTCAGCTGGGTCTCGTCGCGGATCTGTGCGCGGATCGTGCGTGCGATCTCGGTTGCCAGCTCGATGCCACTTTTCGGCTCGGTCACGTCCAGATAGGCCTCATCCAGCGACAGCGGCTCGACCAGGTCGGTATGGCGCAGGAAAATCTCGCGCACCTGGCGCGACACGGCCTTGTAACGCGCGAAGTCCGGCGGCACGAAGATCGCGTCCGGGCACAGGCGCTCGGCACGCATCGCCGGCATCGCCGAACGCACGCCGAACACGCGCGCTTCGTAGGACGCCGCGCATACCACCGAGCGCGCACCGCGCCACGCCACCACCACCGGCCTGCCGCGCAGTGAGGGATCGTCGCGCTGCTCCACCGACGCGTAGAAGGCGTCCATGTCGACGTGGATGATCTTGCGCAGTCGGGTCATGTCAGGTGTACGGGGCGGGTTCGGCGTGGGTGGGCCACACGCCGAGGTATGGTCGTTGCACATCAACAGGATGCGCGTATTCCATTGAAAACACTACGGTTGCGTACGGTTGAAATGTTTGATCGACAGCGCTTCCACGGGCATTCTCGAGCGCTTGTATCCCTGTTCGTCGCTTCCAGGATTGCGTTTCATGACTCGTCTCCACGCGTTCAACCGCGACCAGCTGCTGGCCAGCGCACGCGGTGAACTGTTCGGCGCCGCCGCCGGCCGTCTGCCCAACGACCCGATGCTGATGTTCGACCGCATCACCGACATCCGCGAGGACGGCGGCCCGCATGGCAAGGGCATGGTACGCGCCGAACTGGATATCCGCCCGGACCTGTGGTTCTTCGGCTGCCACTTCATCGGCGACCCGGTGATGCCCGGCTGCCTGGGCCTGGATGCGATGTGGCAGCTGACCGGCTTCTACCTGACCTGGCTGGGTGCTCCCGGCAAGGGCCGCGCCCTGGGCTGCGGCGAGGTCAAGTTCACCGGCCAGGTACTGCCGGACGCCAAGCGCGTGCGCTACGAGATCGACATCACGCGCGTCATCAACCGCAAGCTGGTGATGGCCCAGTCCGACGCCCGCATGTATGTGGACGATCGCGAGATCTACAACGCTCGCGACCTGCGCGTGGGCCTGTTCACTGAAACCGGGAGCTTCTGATGCGTCGTGTCGTCATCACCGGCATGGGCATCACGTCCTGCCTCGGCAATGATCTGGATACCGTCTCTTCCGCACTGCGCGAGGGGCGTGCCGGCATCACCGCATTGGCCGACCACGCCGAAGCGGGCCTGCGCAGCCAGATCGGCGGCCGTGTCGACCTCGACCTGGACGCCCTGATCGACCGCAAGCAGAAGCGCTTCATGAGCGATGCAGCAGCGTTCGCCTACATCGCCATGCGCGATGCCATCGCCGATGCCGGGCTGGACGAGGCGCAGGTCAGTGGCCTGCGCACCGGCCTGATCGCCGGCTCCGGCGGCGGCTCCAGCGAGTGGCAGATCGGCGCGGTCGATCTGCTGCGTGCACGTGGCGTGCGCAAGGTCGGCCCGTACATGGTGCCGCGCACGATGTGCTCCACCGTGTCGGCGTGCCTGGCCACCGCGTTCCAGATCAAGGGCGTGAGCTACTCGCTGTCGGCGGCCTGCGCGACGTCGGCGCACTGCATCGGCGCCGCCGCGGACATGATCCGGCACGGCGCGCAGGACATCATGTTCGCCGGCGGTGGTGAAGACCTGCACTGGTCGATGAGCGTGATGTTCGATGCGATGGGCGCGCTGTCGACCAGTTTCAACGACACCCCGGCCAGCGCGTCGCGCCCCTACGACAAGGACCGCGACGGCTTCGTCATCGCCGGTGGTGGCGGCATGCTGGTGCTGGAAGACTACGATCATGCGGTTGCGCGCGGCGCACGCATTTATGCCGAGCTGATCGGTTATGGCGTGACATCCGATGGTGCGGACATGGTGGCGCCGTCCGGCGAGGGCGCGGTGCGCTGCATGAAGATGGCATTGCAGAACGTGGACCGCCCGCTGGACTACCTCAACACGCACGGTACCTCGACCCCGCTGGGCGATGTCACCGAACTCAACGCGATCCGCGAGGTGTTCGGCGAGGCCGTGCCGCCGCTGTCCTCGACCAAGGCGCTGTCCGGCCATTCGCTGGGCGCGGCCAGCGTGCACGAAGCCATCTACTGCCTGCTGATGATGCGCGATGGCTTTGTTGCCGGCTCGGCCAACATCAGCGAGCTGGACCCGGCGGTGGAAGGCTTCCCGATCCTGCGCGAAAGCCGCGCACAGGTGCTGGACACGGTGATGTCCAACAGTTTCGGCTTCGGCGGCACCAACGCGGCCCTGGTGTTCGGTCGGGTCTGATCGCCCGCCATTGGCCTGCACGGGCGCCGGGCATGGCCCGGCGCTACCGCGTAGTCGGCAGCACCGCCTCTGGTAGCGCCGGGCCATGCCCGGCGCAAAGGCAGCAGCAGGGCGTGCGCGTCGCGCAGCGAGCCGACGATGCAATGGCCGATTCTGGTAGCGCCGGGCCATGCCCGGCGCAAAGGCAGCGCGCGCCTACGCCAAGCGCGGCAGCAGCGGCAGCAGCAGGGCGTGCGCGTCGCGCAGCGAGCCGACGATGCGATGACCGAGCGCGCGCAGTTCCTCATCGGGATGCACCAGGTCCGGCACCTGGATCACGGTCATGCCTGCGGCCAACGCCGCACGGGTCCCCGCAGGTGAGTCCTCCAGCGCCAGGCAGCGCTCCGGCGCCTGCCCCAGCCGCTGTGCGGCCAGCAGGTAGATGTCCGGCGCCGGCTTCGGCCGCGCCACGTCGCCACTGGTGATCACTGCATCGAAGTACGGCAGCAGACCGGCAGCGCCCAGCTTGCGGTTGGCCCGCGGCTGACGCGTGGTGGTCGCCACCGCACGCGGAATCGCATGCGCCTTCAGCAGTTCCAGCAGCTCCAGGATGCCCGGCCGCAGAGGCAGGCCGGTCTGCGTGCGTTGCTCATACAGATCATGGCAGCGCAGCGCCATCGCCTCGATCACACTGTCCTCCACGCCCTGCTGGCGCAGCAGCGATTGGCTGTCGCGATCGCCAAGGCCGACCATGCGCACGAAGAAGGATGCATCCAGCGGCAGGCCGAACGCTTCGGCAGCCTCACACCAGCAGGCGATGGACACCCGCTCGCTGTCGATCATCAGGCCGTCCATGTCGAAGATGACGGCGTCGGGAAGAAACGGCAGCGCAGCGATGACAGTCATGGAGCGAACAGCGTATCCAGGTCGGTGGAGGTCAGCAGCCGCCATTGCCCCTCGGCCAGCCCCTCCAGGTCCAGGCCACCGACGCGGCTGCGGTGCAGTGCCTGCACATGGTTGCCGGTAGCGGCGAACATGCGGCGCACCTGATGGTAGCGGCCTTCATGCAGTACCAGGCGCGCCTTGCGTGGACCCAGCACCTCCAGTTCAGCCGGCAGCAGGGCGGTCTTCTCCGACTCCAGCATCAGCGTGCCGCTGGCGAACAGGGCCACTTCGTCGCCGCGCAGGTCTTGGGCCAGCTCCACCTCGTAGACCTTGGGCAGTTTCGACTTCGGCGAGATGATCCGGTGCAGCAGGCCGCCATCATCGGTCAACAGCAGCAGGCCGCTGGTGTCGCGGTCCAGCCGGCCGACCGTGGACAGCACCGGGTCGCGGTCGCGGAAACGCGGCGGCAGCAGATCGTAGATCAGGCGGCCGGTGTCCTTGGTCGAGCAGGTGTAGCCGGCCGGCTTGTGCAGCGCGATCGACAACCCCGGCGGCGGATCCAGCGGCTCGCCGTCGACCCGCACGGCCTCGTGCGGCACCTGGTCGTCGGCATACAGCACCTCGCCGTCGGCATCGGTGATACGGCCTTCGCGGAACATCCACTGCACCTGCTTGCGGCTGCCATAGCCCAGGTTGGCGATGTGCTTGACCAGCTTCATCGGCCCTTCCCCTTTACCGCTTCGACCAGCTTGAACCCGTCACGCTCGGCGACCACGCGCACCGCGCCGAAGCTGTCGTTGAGCGTGTGTTCGTACGGCAGGTGGCGGTTGGCCACCACATACAGGCGACCACCCGGGCGCAGCGCCTGCGCCGCCACGGCGATGAAGCGCTGGCCGATATCCGGCCGGTCCGCGCGCGACGGGGTATGGAACGGCGGATTGCTGATGATGACGTCGTACCCCGGCTCGATGCCGGCGGTGACGTCCCGCCACAGGAAGCGCAGCGGCAGCGGGCGCGGCGGTGGTGCAAGATTCAGCTCGGCCAGTGCCAGGGCCCGCTGCTCGGCTTCGTACAGATCCAGCGCGGTGATCTTCGGGCAACGCTCCAGCAGCTCGCGCGACAGGTAGCCATAGCCGGCCCCGAGGTCGGCCGCGCGTCCGGCCAGATCGGCCGGAAGGTGCTCGGCCAGCAGCGCCGAAGCCGGGTCGATGCGGTCCCAGGCGAACACGCCCGGGCGGCTGAGGAAGCGGCCACCCACGATCGGCCGCACCGCATCCAGCGCGCTCCAGCGCTTGGCCAGGTCGGCATCGTGCTGGCCCTGCAGTGGCGGGGTCCAGTACACCCGGCAATGGTTCTTGGTCAGGCTGCCGCCGAGGCCGGCCAGCTGCTTGAGGTCGCCTTCGCCGGAGCGCGCGCCCTCGTTGTTGGACTGGCAGGCGACGATGCGGCCCCCTTCTGCGGCCAATGCCAGGGCACGGGCGAACAGCGCGCGGGCCTCCTCGCGCTGGCGCGGCGGCAGCACCAGCACCAGCGGGTAGCGGCCCCGGCCCGCGACATCGTCAAGCTGGCCGCTGACGGTCCAGCCGGCGGCCTGCTGCAGGGGCTGCGCGAACGGCGCAAAACTCTGCTCGCAGTGCACCTCGCGCCCGCCGGCCTGTTCACGCAGTGGCCAGCCGTCGCGGGCACGCAGGAACGCGACCGGCCCGTCCGGCCAGCGCAGCGCGCCCTGGGAGAACGGCAGGAACAGGGTCTGCAGGGGGGCGTCGTCGCTGGCGGCCATCGGCGCGGTTACTTGAAGCGTGAGGGCCGTCCATTGTACCGGCTCGCGCGGTCCGGCCCGGCAGGCCACTTTGCGAAACTTCAACGGGGCATTGATGCCCCAGCAACATCGGACCCTTCAGGGTAGAGGTCCCCCGAGACTTCCAGCAGGAGAATCCGCATGCGTGCCTTGTTCGTCGGTGGCGTGGTCGACAACAGCGAAATGGACCTGGAAGGCAGCCATCCTCCCGTGCACTACCCCGAGGACACCGGCGGTGGACATTCACGCTACCGGCTGCACCAGGTCGGCCACGGCGCCGATGGCAGCGTGGCATACGCGGTATACGGCGCACCGGACCTGGCCGACGACGAGGTGGCGCGGGTGGCGGAGGAGCGCGCCTATGCCCGGCGGTTCGAGGCAACGCCGACGGTGTTCGAGCACTGACGTGCCTGTCGCGCCCGAGCCCAGGCCCGGGCGTGCGGACCGCAGCCGGGCGTGAGCCCGGCCCCCTGCCGGATCACGTCGTTCTGGGTGGCAGCTGGCGGATGCTGGCGATCTCGTCGAGCCAGACGTGATGCTGCTGCACCGGCGTGTCGTAGTCGTCCAGGCGCAGCTGGCCGTTGCTGCCTTCATCGCCGGCGTCGTTGCGGTACTGCTGCACCGTTGGGCGCACGGCGACCGTGCCCAGCAGGCGGCGGCCATCAAGCAGGGTCAGTTCGACCTGCGTTTCGCCGTCGAGCTGCGGCAGCAGGGCCTCTAGGCGCGCGATCTGGGCCGGGTCGGTATGGATGCGTGGAGCAATACGGGACATCGGAGAACCTCCTGCGTGCAGGGTCGCCGATCCACCGTGAATGCTCAGTGCAGCGCGCTGTCGGCGCGCGGCACCTGCACCTTGCGCACCGCAGCCACCAGCTGGGCCACCGAGTACGGCTTGGCCACATGCTCCTGGAAGCCCGAGGCCAGCGCGCGCCGACGGTCATCCGCACGCGCCAGCGCGGTCACGGCCACCGCCGGCAGGGTCGCCGCATCCACGCCCATGTCTTCGCGCAGGGTGCGCACCAACCCATAACCATCCATACCCGGCATGCCGATGTCGGTCAGCATCACGTGGTACTGCAGGTGGCCGGCATCGGCCAGCAGCGCCAACGCTTCGCCGGCCGAACTGGCAGCTGACACCGTCGCGCCCTGCTCTTCCAGCATGCGCCGCAGGTACTCCAGCACTTCCGGCTGGTCTTCCACGGCCAGTACGTGCATGCCCCGCAGCGGATAGGGCTCGACGACCACCGGCTCCAGAATCGGCCCGCTGATCACCTCGCGCAGCGGCCGCCGCTCGGCATCGGGCAGATGCTGCGGCAGGCGTACGGTGAACGTGGCACCGTGGCCATGGCCTTCGCTGGCCGCAGTGACCGTGCCGCCGTGAAGCTCGACCAGCTGCTGCACGATCGCCAGGCCCAGGCCGAGCCCACCATGGCGGCGGGTGGTGGTGCCGTCGGCCTGCCGGAAGCGGCTGAACAGATGATTGAGGAACTCCGGAGCAATACCATCACCGGTATCGCGCACGGTGATCTCCCAGTGCTTGCCGTCGGCCCGCAGCTGCATCTCGATGCGGCCCTCGGCCGGCGTGAACTTGATGGCGTTCGACAACAGGTTCCAGAACACCTGCTGCAACCGCGTCGCATCCCCCAGCACCAGGCTGGGCTGCTCAGGCAGCCGCAACTGCACGTCCAGTGCCTTACCCTCGGCCACCAGCTCCTGCGCGCCGATCGCCTCGCCCAGCAGTTCGCGCAGGTCCAGTACTTCCACTTCCAGCTGCACCTTGCCCAGCAGCATGCTGCTGAGGTCGAGCATGTCCGAGATCAGCCGCTTCTGTGCACCGGCGCTGTTGGCGATCACGCCCAGCCCCTTGTACAGCGGGCTGGTGTTGTCGACACGCTGCAGCAACAGCTCGCTCCAGCCAAGGATGGTGGTCAGCGGCGTGCGCAGTTCGTGCGACAGGGTCGCCAGGAATTCATCCTTCAGGCGCGCCATGTTCTCGGCGGCACTGCGTGCGGCGCGCTCGGACTGCAGCAGCTCTTCACGGGCCAGTTCGATCTCGCGGCGCTCGGTCACGTCCGGACTGCTACCGGCCAGGCCGATGAATCGACCCATCCGCGAGAATCGCGGACGCGCGTTCATTTCCAGCCATCGCCACTGTCCGTCCGCACGCCGTGCGCGGACGAGGGCATGCATGGAGCGTTGCGCCTTCAACGCTTCCTGCAGTTCGTACTCGAACACCGACGCATCATCCGGATGCACCAGGCCGCGCCAGACATCCTCCGGCACACGCGTCTCGTCGCCACCAAAGAACTCACTGAAGGCGCTGTTGACGAAGCGCGCATGTCCGCGCTCATCCAGCACCCAGACCGGCATCGGCAGGCCATCGGCCAACGCGCTGAACCGGGCCTCGCTCTCGCCCAGCTCCAGCTCCATCTGCTTGCGTGCGGTGATGTCGAAGAACAGGATGCCGACCTTGTCCTCGCCGGGGCGGC
The DNA here is from genome assembly GCF_030053245.1 of Stenotrophomonas sp. RS-48. Lineage (NCBI taxonomy): Bacteria > Pseudomonadati > Pseudomonadota > Gammaproteobacteria > Lysobacterales > Lysobacteraceae > Stenotrophomonas > Stenotrophomonas sp. RS-48. The sequence goes on along the minus strand of NZ_JASGBV010000084.1, from coordinate 55,927 downwards.
CCACACGGACCGCGTCCACCGCGAACGAGCGCCCCAGCGCCCGCGCTTCCATCTCGAACTGCGCCGGCCGTCCGCTGCGCGCCACCTCGCCGTAGATGCGGTACCAGTCGCTCTCGTGGTTCGGTTCCAGCGCGCTCATGCACTTGCCGCGGGCGTCCTTGAGACCGGTGTGGCGCTCGAAAGCGTCATTCACCTCAAGGAAGCGGTAATCCACTGCGCGATCGGCGTCGAACATGACCTGGATCACACAAAAGCCGGCGTTGATGCGTTCAAGCACACCGCGATGCAGGTCGGGTTCGGGCGCCGGAACCATCAAGGGCGGGCGCTCCGCGAGGGGCGGCAGTGTGGACAAGGGCGTCTGGGGCGTACCGGATGGAGGCACAGCATCTTCCAAAGGACGTATTCACAGCGTCAAGCGCCGTCAGTCATGGTTGACGACCATGAATTGGCGGCAACCGCCGACGCTGTTGACGCATTCGGCCATTGCTGGGCCCCGCCGGCAGGATCACACTCGATGCGAGATCAACATCCGCCCCCATTCCGGGGACGCAGGAGACCGCCATGAACCGCTCTCTGTCCGCCACCCTGCTGCTGGCCGCGGCCCTTGCCGCGGGTGCTGCGAACGCCGCGCCGCGCACCGTCACCAGCCCGGATGCGCCGCGCACGCTGCAGGCCGACGGCCCGGTCAACGTGCAGTGGAACGATCCGGCGACATTCACCGAGATCCGCCAGAGCCACAACCGCTTCGAGGCCGAACGCGGCGACTGGGTGCAGCAGCTGGCGCGCTACCTGCAGACCAGCGCCGCCAAGCCGCTGCAGGCCGGGCAGACGTTGGACATCACGCTGGTCGACATCAAGCGCGCGGGCGACTACGAACCGTGGCATGGCCCGCGCGCCAATGACATCCGCGTGATGCGCGACATCTATCCGCCGCGCATCACCCTGCAGTACACGCTGAAGGACGCCAGCGGCCGCATCGTCGACGAGGGCGAGGCCAAGCTGACCGATACCGGCTACCTGCACACCCTCGGCCTGCGCAGCGACAGCGATCCGCTGCGCTACGAGAAGCGGCTGATCGATGACTGGGTGAAGCGGCAGTTGACCGCCCAGGCCACCGCCGCGCGTTGACCGGCACCCGCCGGGCATGGCCCGGCGCTACCTGTGCATTTCCGACACCCGCCGGGCATGGCGCTTTGGACATCCGGTAGCGCCGGGCCATGCCCGGCGGCGCATCAATCGCGGTAGACGCGGGCGACCCGCTTGACCGCGCAGGGCAGCTGGTAGGCGCTCACCCCGCAACGTGGCGCCAGTTCCGAAAGCGTCGGGGCCTGCCCCCACAGTTCCACCACGCTGCCAACGCCGGCCTGTGCATGTGCGGTCAGGTCCACCGTCAGCATGTCCATCGAAACCCGACCGATCAGCACGCCAGGCTGGCCGTCGATCAGTACCGGGGTGCCGTTCGGCGCGAACTGGGGATAGCCGTCGGCATAGCCCAGGGCCACCACGCCCACGCGTGTACGCGCCTTGGCCACGAAGCGCGCGCCATATCCCACCGGCTCACCGGCTTCGATCCAGCGCTCGGCAATCACCTTGGACTGCATGGTCATCACCGGGCGCAGCCGCGCGGTCAGATCCGTGTCGTCCGGCATCGGGTTGGCGCCGTACAGCATCAGCCCCGGGCGCACCCAGTCGCTGCGCACGTCGGGCCACCCAAGCAGGGCCGGCGAATTGCACACGCTGGTCTCACCCTGCAGGCCCTCGATTGCACGTGCGAAGGTGGCGGCCTGCTCGTGGGTACGTTCGCTGTCCAGTTCATCGGCACGCGCCAGATGGGTCATCAGCACGATCCGCTCCACCTGCGGCATCGTCTGCAGGCGCGCGTGTGCGGCGCGGAAGGTCTCCACGTCCAGACCCAAGCGATGCATGCCGCTGTCCAGCTTCAGCCAGACCGTCAACGGATGCGGGCTGTCGAAGGCAGCCAGCGCTTCCAGCTGCCACGGCGAGCCGACCGAGAACCACAGCGAATGCTCGGCCACCAGCGCCATCTCACTGGCTTCGAAAATGCCTTCCAACAGCAGGATGGGCGCGCGGATACCGGCCTTGCGCAGCTCCAGCGCCTCTTCGATGGTCGCCACCCCGAAGCCGTCGGCCTCGTCTTCCAGGGCCTGCGCGCAGCGCACGGCGCCATGGCCATAGGCATCAGCCTTGATGATCGCCAGCGCCTTGCCGCCCCCCAGCTCGCGGGCGAGCCGGTAGTTGCTGCGCAGCGCGTGCAGATCGATCAGCGCGCGGGCAGGACGCATGTGCGGCTCTCGTGTTGCGGGGCATGGCCGAACTGGCCGTAGCGGAAGATGTCCAGGCCTTCAGTGCTGATCTGTGGCTGGCGTGCACTCATCAGGTCGGCCAGGTAGCGACCTGAACCACACGCCATGGTCCAGCCCAGTGTGCCGTGACCGGTGTTGAGATACAGGTTGCGGAAGGGCGTGGCGCCGATCACCGGCGTGCCATCCGGCGTGGCCGGGCGCAGGCCGGTCCAGAACTGCGCGCGCGACAGGTCCCCGCCCTTCGGGTACAGGTCACGAACCACCAGCTCCAGGGTCTCGCGGCGACGCGGTGACAGCGACAGGTCGAAACCGGCCACTTCGGCCATGCCACCGACACGGATGCGGTTGTCGAAGCGGGTTACAGCAACCTTGTAGCTCTCATCGAGGATGGTCGAGGTCGGCGCCATGGCCGGATCGGTGATCGGCAGGGTCAACGAATACCCCTTCAGCGGGTACACCGGCAGGCGCATGCCCAGCGGCGCGACCAGCGCCGGCGAGTAACTGCCCAGCGCGACCACATAGCGGTCGGCAGTCTCCAGCTTGCCGGCGATGCGCACGCCGGTGATGCGCTCTCCATCCGACTCGATGGCGCTGATGTCCTGGTCGAAGCGGAACTCGACACCGGCATCGGTGCACATCTGCGCCAGGCGGCGGGTGAACAGCTGGCAGTCGCCGGTCTGGTCACGCGGCAGGCGCAGCGCACCGACCAGGCCATCAACGTGCGCCAGCGCCGGTTCCGCGGCGATGATGCCGGCGCGATCCAGCACTTCGTACGGCACGCCATAGCGGGCCAGGATCTCGATGTCCTGTGCCGAGGCATCCAGCTGCTGCTGGGTGCGGAACAGCTGGGTGGTCCCCAGGTCGCGCCCCTCGAACTCGATGCCGATCTGCGCGCGCAGCTCGTTCAGGCAATCGCGGCTGTACTCGGACATGCGCACCATGCGCGCCTTGTTGATCGCATAGCGCTCGTGGGTGCAGTTGCGCAGCATCTGCCACAGCCAGCGGTACTGGGCCAGATCCATGCCGGGACGGATCGCCAGCGGCGCATGCTTCTCGAACAGCCAGCCGATCGCCTTCTTCGGCACGCCGGGCGCGGCCCAGGGCGAGGTGTAGCCGAATGACAGCTGGCCGGCATTGGCGAAACTGGTCTCCAGCGCGGGGCCGGGCTGGCGGTCGACGACCGTGACATCAAACCCGGCCTGTCGCAGGTACCAGGCACTGGTGGTGCCGATCACGCCGCTGCCGAGAACTAGGACTCGCATGGAAATTCTCCAACCCGATCATTCCCTGCGTTTGAGCACGACAGGGCCATAATCGGGGAAGTATATTCTTCCATTCATAGGCGATTTGCCTGTTTTTCACGCTGCGGGCAAGATGTTTCCCCGTGATTCACTTCCCCAGGTTGACGCCTATGGCCGCCCGCCCCCGTGAACTGGACAAGATCGACCGCAGGATCCTGCGCATCCTCCAGGCCGAAGGCCGCATTTCCTTTACCGAGCTGGGCGAGCGCGTGGGCCTGTCGACCACCCCGTGCACCGAGCGCGTGCGCCGGCTGGAGCGCGAGGGCGTGATCACCGGCTATCACGCTCACCTGGATCCCACGGCGCTGAAAGCCAGCCTGCTGGTGTTCGTGGAGATCAGCCTGGCCTACAAGTCCGGCGACATCTTCGAGGAGTTCCGGCGTGCGGCGCTGAAGCTGCCGAACGTGCTCGAGTGCCATCTGGTGTCCGGCGACTTCGACTACCTGCTGAAGGCGCGGATCAGCGAGATGGCCTCCTACCGCAAACTGCTGGGCAGCACCCTGTTGACCCTGCCGCACGTGCGCGAATCGAAGAGCTACATCGTCATGGAAGAGGTCAAGGAGACGCTCAGCCTGCCGATTCCGGAATGAAGGGCCAGAGCCCGCGCTGCGGGTTCCGGCCCTGTTCCAGGGGCGTCAGCGCTGCTGCGGGTGCTTCATCGAGCCCTGCTGCTGGCGTGTTTCCTGCTGCTTGCCGCCCTTCTGCGGCCGCTGCGGGTCCATCTGCTGCTGTTGCTGCTGTTGCGGCTTATGGCTCTGCGCTTCCTTGCCGGGATGACGGTTCTGCGGGTTCTTCATGATCGCGATCCAAAGGACGAAGGACATGCGACGGCGGGATGCCGGCGCAGGGCCACGGTGGTCCTGCGGCGGTTAATCACAGGCGAAAAAGCCGTGAGCGGCAGCAGTGTGTTTTCAGGCGTTCAGCCGGCGCGGTCACCGCCCGCCGCGGGCGGTAGCGGCCTGCCCTATGGCTTGACCTGCTGGCCACTGCCGGCCGGCACACTGTCGTAATAACGGCCGGTACGGGAGTCGAACACACGGTTCGGGCCGACCGGCTTGACGCCGGGAACGATGCGCCCGTTGCGGTCATAGACCTTGTCCGGCAGCTTCGGCGCCGGCGTCGGCACCACCTGCGCCGGGCCGGTGGACTTGATCGGCTGCGTCGGCTGCGGTGACGGCAGGACCTGCGGCTGCGGTCTTGCCGGCTGTGGGGGCGGCGTCACCGGCGCTGGCGCCACGGTGGTGGTGCTGCGGGTGGTGGTCGGCGATGTGGTGGGCACCTGGGCCTGTGCCGACAGGGGCAGCAGAGCCGACAGCACCCAGACGGAAAGGGTCTTCATGGCACGCTCCAGCAGGAATCCTCCCCACCATGCGCCCGCGCCCGTGTGCCGCCCATGAACGCAGCTCACACTTGCAAGACGGCGGTCACACCCCCACGTCTGCAGGCATCCCCAGGCCATCGACCCCACGGAGAGCCAGCATGAGTGCCTTCGACCTGACGCCCCCTACCGCCTCCCAGACCGACACCCTGGTCGCCGGCCTCAGCAGCGAAGAACGCCGCGTGCTGCTGCAGCACGGCACCGAAGCACCGTTCTGTGGCGTGTTCCTGGACAACAAGCGTGAGGGTGTCTACTGCTGCCGGCTGTGTGGGCTGCCCCTGTTCCGCTCCAGCACCAAGTTCGATTCCGGCACCGGTTGGCCGAGCTTCTTCGCCCCCTACGACGCGGCACACGTGCGTGAGATCCGCGATACCAGCCACGGCATGATCCGCACCGAGATCACCTGCGCCCGCTGTGGCAGCCACCTCGGCCACGTGTTCCCTGACGGGCCGCCGCCCACCCATGAGCGCCACTGCCTGAACTCCGTCTCACTTTCGTTTGCCGGCAACGGCGAGGCCTGGCCCAACCCGTTGCAGCGTGGCGGTGCGGAAAGCGGCGTGGCGGGCTGAGATAACCCCGCCGACCGGTTTCACAGAATTCCCTCTTCAGAAATCCGCAGGGTGGGCCGACAAGGAGATATCCCCCCTCCCTGCGTTGCCCCATGCTCATCATCGTTGGATTCCTGGTCGTCATCATCAGCGTGATCGGGGGCTACCTCGGTGCCCACGGCCGCCTGGGGGCTCTCTGGCAGCCCTACGAACTGGTCATCATCGGCGGTGCCGCGCTGGGTGCGTTCCTGGTCGGCACCCCGGCCAAGACGGTCAAGCAGACGCTGCAGGCCATCGTCGGCGTGTTCAAGGGCCCGCGCTACAAGCAGCAGGACTACATCGACGTCCTCAGCCTGCTCTACGAACTGCTCAACAAGGCGCGCCGGGAAGGCTTCATGGCGCTGGAGGACCATGTCGAACGCCCGGCCGAGAGCGCCGTGTTCGGCAACTATCCGAAGGTGCAGGCCGACCACCACCTGATCGATTTCATCACCGACTGCCTGCGCCTGATGATCGGCAGCAACATCGAGCCGCATGAACTGGAGCCGCTGCTCGAACTGGAGCTGGAAAAGCACCACGCCGAAGCGATGGCCCCGTCGCAGGTGCTGACCAAGGTGGCCGACGGATTGCCCGGTTTCGGCATCGTCGCGGCGGTGCTGGGCATCGTCATCACCATGGGCTCGATCGGCGGCGACATCGTCGAGGTCGGCGGCCATGTCGCCGGCGCGCTGGTCGGCACCTTCCTGGGCATCCTGCTCGGTTACGGGTTCGTCGGCCCGATGGCAGCGGCGATGGAAGCACGTGCCGAGCAGGACAGCCGCATCTACGAATCGGTGAAGACCGCACTGCTGGCCTGCCTGCGCGGTTACAACCCGAAGATCGCGCTGGAATTCGCCCGCAAGACGTTGCCGTCGAACGTGCGCCCGGCCTTCTCCGATTTCGAGCAGCACCTGAAGACGGTCAAGTAAGCCATGGCCGAGAGCAAACCCACCGTCATCGTCCGCAAGGTCAGGAAGGCCGGCCATGCCGCCCACCATGGCGGCTCGTGGAAGGTGGCCTATGCCGACTTCGTGACCGCGATGATGGCCTTCTTCCTGGTGCTGTGGCTGATGGCCACCACCAGCAAGAACGATCGTGCGGCCATTTCCGAGTATTTCCGCAACCCCAGCCCGCTCAGTGGCCAGAGCGCCACGCCGGCCCCGGGCATGGCCGGGCCCGGCGGTGCCAGCACGTCGATGATCAAGCTCGGCGGCGCCACCGACATCTCGCGTGGCAGCAGCAACGATCCCTTCCAGAACCAGCAGGAAGCCGTGCCGCACCCGGTGGACCAGCAGCAGCGCGACAAGCAGCAGCTGGAACAGCTGATGAAGGAACTGCAGGAAGCGATCAGCCGCAGCCAGGCGCTGGAGCCGTTCAAGGACCAGTTGCTGCTGGACCTGACCCCGGAAGGCCTGCGCATCCAGATCGTGGACAAGCAGAACCGGCCCATGTTCGACCTCGGCAGTGCCACGCTCAAGCCCTACACGCAGCAGATCCTGCATGAGCTGGCCGAGTACCTGAACCACGTGCCGAACCGGATCAGCCTGACCGGCCACACCGACATCACCGCCTACACCGCCGCCCGCGGCTACGGCAACTGGGAACTGAGCGCCGACCGCGCCAATGCGGCCCGCCGCGCCCTGATCGATGGCGGACTGGAGGACAGCAAGATCACCCGCGTGGTCGGCCTGTCCTCCTCGGTGCTGTTCGACCGGGCAGACCCGCAGAACCCGATCAACCGCCGCATCAGCATCGTGGTGATGACCCGCGCCGCCGAGCAGGCCGCGCTGGCCGGCGCCGGTCCACAGGTGGGTCTGTCGGCGCCGGCCATCGACGCGGACGTACAGGCGGCGCAGGGTGAGGCAAAGTAGACGGTGGGTGCGGACCTTGGTCCGCACATCCGGGAAAGCATGCGGACCAAGGTCCGCACCCACCAGGGGCATGGCCCGGCGCACCCGGTACAATGGGGGTCTTTCCGTTTTCAGGTGACACCCCCGATGTCCAAGTCTTCCAAGGCCAAGCGCGACCAGCGCAAGAAGCAGCAGGCCAAGCGCCCGTTCCTCCGTCTGAACGCCCAGCAGCAGGTGCAGAACCACGCCGTGCTGACCAGCGAGGACGGCCAGGTGGTCGCCGCCATCGGCCTGCAGGGTCGCGAGTGGCTGCTGGCCATCGGCGGTCAGACCATGGGCAATGCCGAGAACCCGGTGCCGATGCTGGCCATGCTCAAGCACCTGGCCAACGTGCAGGAGAAGGAAGGCCGCAAGGTCAGCCTGGAGTATTCCGAACTGCTGCAGAAGCTGCTGGATACCCTGGCCGCCGAAGCGGGCCAGACCGCCGACGAGTACCTGGACGCGCTGGTCGCCGAGTTCGAAGGCGTGGAAGCTGAGGGCGAAACCGCTGAAGGCGATGTGGCCGAAGAAGCCAGCGCTGCCGAAGGTACCGCTGACGCCGAGGCTGCTCCGGCCGCCGACGCCGACGGCAAGCCGCAGGCCTGATCCGGCCGCGGCGGTGACGGTCTACGTTGATGACGCAGTGCATGCCTGGCGCGACCAGCGCTGGGCGCATCTGATGGCCGACACCCTGGCCGAGCTGCACGCCATGGCGGCGCAGCTCGGCATCCCCCGCCGGGCCTTCCAGAACAAGGCCAGCGGCGCGCACTACGACGTCACCACCGAGCTGCGCGCACAGGCGATCGCACTGGGTGCCGTGGCGATTTCACGGCACACCGACCGCGCACAGGTGAAAGCGGTGATCGCCAACGCGCGGGCGCAGTACCGGCCGTAGGCCGCAGCGCCTCCGCCGGGCATGGCCCGGCGAACCGGGATGACGCTCAGAACGGGTCGCTGCCCAGGCGGATTTCCACGTTCAGCAGCGAGCACAGCGCCAGCATGGCGTCGTCGTCACGGGTCAGTGCCATCCAGCCGGTGAAACCCGCGCTGCCGGCATCCACGCTCCACAGCGTGTAGTTGTGCTCGCGCAGGCGGTCGAAGGCGGTGGACATCAGCTGCACGCCATCCAGGTCTTCGGTGAAATCCTCATCGTCCAGGTCGCCGCCCCAGTCAAGCTGCAGGTTGAAGCGCGCGGACAGCTCGTTCACCGCCGATATCAGCGTTTCCAGGTCATCCCGCTCCACCTCGAAGCCGGATTGCCAACCGATCGCGGACAGCAGTGGCGGCAGCCAATCGGCGTCTGCCTCCAGCGGTTCGCCGGCTTCGGCCAGCAGCTCGCGCCAGCGGTTGAACTGCTGCAGCGCCAGTTCCTCGTCGCCCGGGTTGATCAGTACCAGCAGGTTCCAGACCCGCGCTTCGAAGCCATCCTCGTCGAAATCATGGACGTCCTCCTCGAAGTCGAAGTAGTCGCTGTTGTCGGGCATGGCGGGAACTCCTCGGGGCAGGCCGGCATTCTACGGTTTATCCTGTATCGCTGAAGCCGGCCTTGGTGGCCGTCACTGTGAATGATGCGATGAGCGATACCCCTCCCGACCACCTGGCGATCAATCCGGCCAGCCCCTTCCATGATGCGCAGGCGCTGGAGCGCGGCGTCGGCGTGCGCTTCAACGACGTCGAGCGCGACAACGTCGAGGAATACTCGGTCAGCGAAGGCTGGATCCGCGTGCAGGCCGGCAAAGCCCGTGACCGTCGCGGCAACCCGATGACGATCAAGGTCAAAGGCAAGGTCGAGGCCTACTTCCTCGACCAGAAGCCGGCCTGACGGAGCCCGGGGTCAGATCCCTTTCCGCGGGAAAGGGATCCGACCCCGATGCACAGGGCCGGTCACTCGCGCTTGCGCGACTCCAGCAGATCCAGGTTGCGGATCAGGCGCCTCGAGATCTCGTCGGAGATCACGCCGCGCCGGGTGAGGCGGAACAGTTCCTCGCGCTCGGCAGTGAGGCCGGCGCTGCGCAACTGGCGATAGCCCTCCTCCATCCGCTTCACCTTCTCCGGATCCACGTCCGGGTTCTCGCGATCCAGGTGCCGCTGATACAGCAGGCTGACCCGCGAGGCCGCGTCGTTGTACAACTGCACGTTCTCGGTGTTCTGGTTCAGCACCAGCTGCTGCCGCTTGCGCTCCACCCCGGCCAGCGCCGCCTTCGAGGACAACCGGCGGGCCAGATCCTCTTCCTTGCGCTCACCGGAGTCGGCCGGCAACTGCAGGCCCTTCAGCAGCTGCGGCAGCGCCACGCTGGCGCCGACCAGCGAGAACAGGATCACCGCTGCAGCCAGGAAGATCACCAGGTCGCGTGCGGGGAACGGGCTGCCATCGGGCAGGAACAGTGGCAGCGTCAGCACGCCGGCCAGGGTGATCGCACCGCGCACGCCCGCCACCGAGGTGGCCACCACGATGCGCCAGTTCGGCGCCTCGCCCCGCTCCAGGCCACGCCGACGCGCACGCAGCAGATTCCAGCGCAGTGACAGCCACACCCACAGCAGGCGCAGGGCGATCAGGCTGGCATTGATCACCAGCACGTACACCAACAGCCACCATGCGCTCTGGTGACCGGTCTCGTTCATCGTGGTGGTTGCACGCTCGACGATGCCCGGCAACTGCTCGCCCAGCAGCACGAACATGATGCCGTTGAAGCTGAACTGCAGCATGTTCCACACGCCCGCGCGCTGCACGCGCATGCTGCCGGAAACACGGCCGGTCATTTCCACGTAGCTCATCGAGATGCCGGCCGCGACCGCCGCGAGGATGCCCGAGGCATTGATCTCTTCGGCCAGCAGGTAGGCCGCGAACGGGATCAGCAGGTTGACCAGCATCGCCGCACCCGGCTCTTCACCGAAACGGCGCCACAACCAACGCTGGAAGGTCGACACGCCCAGCGTCACCGCCACGCCCACCGCCAGGCCCGCCACCGCCACCCACAGGAAGGTCAGCGAAGCGGTGGCCAGCGAGAAGGTACCGGTCATCACCGCCGCCACCGCGAAGCGGAAGCAGACCAGACCGGAGGCGTCGTTGAGCAGTGATTCGCCCTCGAGGATGTGCATCAGCCGCTTGGGAATGGGGGCCTTGGAGGCGATCGCTCCAACGGCCACCGGATCGGTCGGCGAAACAATCGCCGCCAGCGCGAAGCACACCGCCAGCGGCATCACCGGGATCATCCAGTGGATCAGCAGGCCGGCGCCGATGACGGTGAACACCACCAGGCCGAACGCCAGCTCGAGAATCGCGCCCTTGTCGCGGAACAGGCCCTGCTTGGGGATGCGCCAGCCGTCAAGGAACAGCAGGGGCGGCAGGAACAGCAGGAAGAACACTTCCGGCTCCAGCGCATGGCCGCGGTTGAACACGCCCGCAATGACCGCGCCCAGACCGATCTGCACCAGTGGCAGCGGCAGTGAGAACGGCAGGACGCGGACGAGGTATCCGCTGGCGACGACCGCCACCAGCATCGCCAGCACGACTTCAATGGTATGCATGCTTCTTCCAGGAAGCGGCGCGCGGGGGGCATGAAGCCAGCGCCGGAAACCCGGAAAAAACTACCACAGGCGACCGCGGCTGCGACAACCGCAGCGATGCTGCGTCAGCACAGGCTCATGCCCCGTCGAAGCGGTAGATGTCCATCGCCAGGAAGCCGCCATCGACGCCGGCATCGATGCGACGTGCGCCGAAGCGGTCTTCACCGGCCGCACCCATCGCAAAGAACAGCGGCAACAGGTGTTCATCGGTGGGATGGGCGCGTTCGGCGAACGGTGCCTGCCGGCGGTAGTCCAACAGCGCCGGGCGATCATCGGCCGCCAGCCGCTGCTCTACCCACTCGATGAACGGCCGCACATAGGGCGCTTCCTTGCCGTCCTGGTAGTCGCCCCAGTCGTGCAGGTTGTGGGTGATGCTGCCCGAGCCGACCAGCAGCACGCCCTGTTCGCGCAGAGGTGCCAGCGCGCGGCCCAGCGCAAACTGGTGCGCAGGCCCCAGCAACGGCTGGATCGATACCGGCACCACGGGAATGTCGGCCTGCGGACGCAGCAGGCGCAGCGGCACCCAGGCGCCGTGGTCGAGACCACGCTGGGTATCGATGGCCACCGGCAGGCCTGCCGCGGCGATGCGCCCGGCTACGTCTTCGGCCAGCGCCGGATCGCCCGGTGCCGGGTACTGCAGTTCAAACAGCGCGCGCGGGAAGCCGCCGAAGTCATGGAGGGTCGGCGGTTGCGGGTGGGCGCCGACCAACGGCTGCCGCCCCAGCCAGTGGGCCGAGGCGATGACGATGGCGCGCGGCGTGGGCAGGTCGCGCGCCAGTTCGGCCAGGCGCACGCCCACCTCGCCCGGCTGCAACGCAGTCATCGGTGAACCATGCGAGATGTACAGCGAAGGCAGGCGGGACATGGAATTCTCCGTTTGCAGTATCAGCCAGCGCTCAACGCGAACGCAGGGTCCAGCGGCCGTCACCGACCAGGAACAGCACCACCAGCGCCAGCGCCCAGAAGGCCGGGTACTCCCAGCCACCGCCGGCATTGGCAAAGCCGAAGCCGTTCGCGCCGTGCACGGTGACGATGGTGCCCAGCAACAGGGGCACACCGGCCAGCCCGACCCAGCGCGCGTAGATTCCGAGCAGCAGGGCTGCGGAAATCACCAGTTCTGCCGCGAGGGTGAGGTAACCCAGCACACCCGGCAGACCGAGCGACTCGAAGAACGCCGCGGTGCCGGCCGGGGTGAACACCAGCAGCTTGGTCAGCCCATGGATCAGGAACAGGACGCCGAGGGCCAGGCGTAGCAGCGTCGCCCCATAGGGCGCCAGCGGGGGAGCGGAAGCAGCAGAGGTCGTCATGGCGGGGCCTCGAAAGGGAAGAAGCACAGCTTATTGCGCCGACCGATGCCGATAAATACGATGATTCGACCGTATTTATTTCATAAGGCGCAACAATGGACACTTTGGACGCCATGCGTGTGTTCGTGGCCGTGGTCGAGCGCAATGGCTTCAGTGCGGCCGCCCAGGCACTGGATATGTCCACCGCCGGCGTCACCCGGCAGGTTGCGGCGCTTGAGAAGCGCCTGTCGACGCGGCTGCTCCACCGCACCACCCGCCGGGTCAGCCCGACCAGTGCCGGCGCCGCCTACTACGCGCAGTGCGTGCGCCTGCTGGCGGAGTTCGACGCACTGGAGGCCAGCATCGGCGCACAGGCACTGGAACCGTCCGGCCTGCTGCGCATCAATGCGCCGGTCAGCTGGGGCATCGCCCGTCTCGGCCCGCTGCTGGCCGGCTTCCGCGAGCGGTTCCCGCAGGTGGAACTGGACCTGGCCCTGTCCGACCGCTTGGTGGACATGGTCGAAGAAGGCTACGACGTGGCCATCCGCATCACCCGCGAGCCCGGGCCCACGTTGATCGCGCGTCGCCTGGGCGAATCGCGGATCAGCCTGTGCGCGGCGCCCTCCTACCTGGCTGCGCACGGCGCGCCGGCCACGCCGCAGGCACTGCAGGATCACGCATGCCTGGGCTACAGCTACTGGGCCGGCGGCGACCAGTGGCCACTGCACGGCCCCGGAGGCGACGTCCAGGTCACGGTGAACAGCGTGCTGCGCGCCAACAACGGCGACGTGCTGCGCGAGGCGGCCATTGCTGGCATGGGCGTGATCCTGCAACCGGATTTCCTGCTCCAGGAGGCGCTGGCCGACGGCCGCCTGGTGCGCATCCTGCCGGACTGGGAAGCGGCGCCGATCGGCATCTTCGCCGTCTACACCAGTCGCAGCCACCTGGCGCCGAAGGTACGCAGCTTCATCGATTACCTGGTGGAGGCCGGGATCTGACCGCGCCACCGGACAACACCCGTGACACGCGGGCGCAAGGCCGTGCCCGGCGAGCCGCAACATGGGCTAGACAGCGACCTCGTCCAGCATGCCGATGATCCGCTCCAGAGGGGCCGGACGTCCCAGCAGGTAGCCCTGCACCTGGTCGCAACCGTGCGCGGCCAGCCAGTCGAGCTGCCCCGGCGTTTCCACGCCCTCGGCAATGATGGTCAGGCCCATGCTGTGGCCCAGCGACAGCAGCGCCCTGCAGATCGATGCGTTGCGCGGATTGGTCTCCACGTCGGCGACGAAGCTGCGGTCGATCTTGAGGATGTCCAGCGGCAGGTGCTGCAGGTAGGACATGCTGGAGTAGCCGGTACCGAAATCATCCAGCGACACGCAGATGCCCTGCTCGTGCAGGCGCTGCATGGTCTGCATCGCCTGCGCCGGCTTGCGCATCAGGCTGCTCTCGGTCAGCTCCACATGCAGCGCGCCGCGGGCCAGGCCGAAGTCCTGCTGGGCACGGGTGAACTCGGCCACCAGGTCGCTGTTGAAGAACTGCACGGCCGACACGTTCACCGCGATCGGCAGATCGCCCCAACCCGCCTCCACCAGGCGCCGCTGCGCCCGGGCCGCCGCACGGATCACCCAGCGCCCCAGGGCCAGGATCAGACCGGTGTCCTCGCACAGCTGGATGAACTCGTTGGGAGGAATGAAGCTGCCATCGGCCTGCGGCCAGCGCAGCAATGCCTCCAGTGCCGCCGGACTGCCGTCGCTGGCGTGCCGGATCGGCTGGAAGTACAGCTGGAACTCGCTGTCGATCGCCGCATGGATGCGCCCGGCCAGGCGCAGGCGATCAGCCAGGCGCGTGGTCACCGCAGCGTCGAACCAGGCCACCACATCCCCTTCGGCGCGCGCGGCGTGCGCCGCCTGTGCCGCCATGCCGATCACCTGCTCGGCGCTGTGGCCATCATCTGCCGTGTGCACCGCCACGCCGATGCGCGGCTCGAACTGGTGCAGCGAATCCTTGCCACGCATCGGTGCCGACACGATCTGCAGCAGATCGTCGAGTACGCGCCGGGTGTCATGCGCGGCGCCGATGGCGAACACGAAATCTTCCGCCGGCTGGAAGGCCAGCGCGCCGTAACGTGCCGCCAGCACAGCCAGGCGCGAGGCCATCGACTGCAGCACCGCATCGCCGATCTCCCGGCCCAGCGTGTCGGCCACCAGCTGCAGGCCACGCAGCTGCACGAAGGCGATGGTATAGCCCTCCGCCTGGGCATCCAGCTGCTCGGTCAGCGCGCGCACGTTGAGCAGCCCGGTCGCCGGGTTGTGCCGCGCCTGGTAAGCCAGGTCGCGCTCATAGGCCATCCGCTCGCTGACATCCTCGGCCAGTACCAGGCAGGCCGGCTGGCCATCGAAATCCAGCCGGGACAAATGCGCGCGCACTTCGAACACACTGCCATCCTTGCGCCGGTGCAGGCGCACGGCAGCATCGGGAAGGTCGCCCACGCGCGCCCGCGCGATGGCTCCCTTGACCTCGTCCCACCCTTCCCGCGGCCGGATGTCGAGGATGCTCATGGTGAGGAATTCCTCACGGCTGTAGCCGTACTGCCGCACGGCCGCATCGTTGACCTCGATGAAGCGCAGCGTGTCCGGATCGAACACCCAGAACGGCGCAGGATTGCGGTCAAACAGCAGGCGGAAGCGCCGTTCGACCTGGTTCATCTGTTCACGGGCCTGATACCGCTCGCTGAGATCGGTGAGCGCGCCGATCATGCGCCGCTGGCGATCGGCCACCGGCACGCGCTGGCCCCGCGCGCCGACCCAGCGCACCGCCCCCCCCGGCAGCACCAGGCGGAATACCTCATCCATCACCGCGTTGCCGGCAAATGCCTGGTCAAACGCCTTCTGCAGCCGTGCGGCATCATCGCGGTGCACCCGGGCAAAGAAATCGGCCACCGGCAGCGCGTCGGTCTGTACGCCGAAGATCTCGCGTGCCAGCGGTGACCAGCGCAGCAGTGCAGCGTCCTCATCGACATACCAGGTGCAGACCCGCCCGACCTGGTGGGCCAGCCGCAGTTCCGCATTGCCGGCCTGCAGTTCCTCGGCCATCGATTGCTGCCGGCGGATCGTTCGCCGGACGGCGAACAACAGCACCAGCAGCACGGCCACATAGACCAGCACGATGGCCACCGATGCCTGCAGGTAGGGCCACCACGGCGCCAGCACGTCCTTTTCGGCCAGGCCCACCTGCACCGCCAGCGGGTTGCGTTCCAGCGTACTGATGGTGGTGATGCGCGGCACGCCGTCGACCACGCCGGGCATGTTCCCCAGTTCGATCACCGCCTGCCTGCCGAGCAGATCGCGCCCGGGCAGCTCGTAGCGGTGTCCGACCGTGCCATGCGGATCGGGCACGCGCGCCAACATGTAGCCTTCGGCATCACTGATCGACACCAGGCCGTTCGGGCCCACGTCCAGCCCGCCGATGATGCGCTGCAGTTCGCCGCAGCGCAGGCGCGCCAGCAGCCAGCGGTCGTCGTCCAGCGGCAGCGCCAGCGGCACCACCCAGCCATCATCGCTGCCCCGCTGCGGCGGCCCGATGTACAGCGCACTGCCAGGGCCGCGCCGTTGCGGATCGGTCCACAGGGGCAGCTGCAGGTCGCCCTGGCCCGCGGTCAGCGCACGTCCGTAGCTGTCGAGCACCACGATGCTGTGCAGCTCGGCGTGCCGTTGCAGCACGCCGGCCACGGCCGCATCGAGCAGCCGCGGTGCCTGTGCCGGCACGCTCCGGAACAGCTCGGCGGCGTCGGCGGAAATGCCGCCCATCGCCCGCTCCAGATTGCGCAGCTGCAATGCCAGCAGGCGCTCGCTGCCGACCGCCAGTGCCCGGCTTTGCCGCTGCGCCGCTTCCAACCGCCGATGATGGTCATTGACCAGCATCATCGCCAGACCGGCCACCAGCAGCACGCCCAGCACCACCCCGCCCCAGGTGATGGCGCGCAGTGGCCGGGCCAACGCGCGTTTCAGCGCGGGCATCGGTGGGTGTTCCCTGTCCAGTCGGCTGGCTTCATGCGCGAACGATTCCTCCACATCCCCGACCTCAGCGGCCGGCGACTGCCATTCTTGACCGCCGGGCCCGCCACGCCGGATCACCGCCCTGCGTCCGCGCAGGGGTCCGGCATGCAGCATGCACCACGGCGGTGACGGCGTGAAGATCGCCGCACCGCGTTCAGCCAGATCGTGCACAGCCTTGCGCCACAACGGTGCGACCCATCGCATCGGAGCGGATTAGACTTGGCGTTTTCCCGCCGCAAGAGAAGTCCATGTCCAAGCTGCGCCGTCCCACCCTGGCACTGGCCATTGCTGCCAGCCTGTCCCTGGCCGCCTGCGACCGCGCCGCCGATCCGGCGGCCAGTACCGCCGCGCCGGCCGCATCCGCCCCCGCAGCCGCCAAGCCGATGCTGGGCAGCTTCGGCTTCGATGCCAGCGGCATGGATCGCAGCATCGCCGCCGGCGACGATTTCTTCGGCTTCGCCAATGGCACCTGGGTGAAGAACACCCAGATCCCCGCCGACCGCTCGCGCTTCGGCAGCTTCAACGTCATCGCGGAGAAGACCCAGGCCGACACCCGCGCCATCCTCGAAGGCGCTGCCGGCAATGCCCAGGCCAGCGGCGAGGACAAGCTGATCGGCGATTACTACGCCGCCTTCATGGATGAGGCCGGCATCGAGCAGCGCGGTATCGCGCCGGTGCAGCCGCAGCTGAAGGCGATCGATGCGATCACTGACAAGGCCGGCCTGGCCCGCGCGCTGGGCGGCGACATGCGCGCCGATGTCGACCTGCTCAATGCCACCAACTTCTACACCGACCGCCTGTTCGGCCTGTGGGTCTCGGTCGATCTGCTGCAGCCGGACCGCACCGCGCCGTATCTGGTGCAGGGCGGACTTGGCATGCCCGACCGCGACTTCTATCTGGGCGACGGCCGCATGGCCGAACTGCGCAAGCAGTACCAGGCCTATATCGCGCAGCTCCTACAGCTGGCCGGCAGCGCCGACCCGGCCGGCAAGGCGCAGCGCATCGTTGCGCTGGAAACGAAGATCGCGCAGGCGCACGCCACCCAGGAAGAAACCAACGACGTGACCAAGGGTGCCAACCCCTGGACCCAGGCTGACTTCAACGCCAAGGCCCCGGGCATGGACTGGACCGCCTTCCTCGATGCCGCTGCACTGGGCAAGCAGCAGGACTTCATCGTCTGGCAGCCCAGGGCGGTGGCCGGGCTGTCCAGGCTGGTGGCCACCGAGCCGCTGGAGGTCTGGAAGGATTACCTGGCCTTCCATGCGCTGGATCGCGCCGCGGCGTACCTGCCGAAGAAGTTCGCCGATGCCCGCTTCGCCTTCCACGGCACCGCGCTGAGCGGCACGCCGCAGCAGAGCGATCGCTGGAAGCGCGCGGTGGATGATGCCAACCACGCCGTCGGTGAGGCCATCGGCAAGCGCTATGTCGAGAAGCACTTCGACGCCAGGACCAAGGAGCGCGCGGACGAAATGGCGAAGAACATCATCGCCGCGTTCGCCAGGCGCATCGACGCGCTGTCGTGGATGTCGCCGCAGACCAAGGCCAGCGCCAAGGCAAAGGTGGCCGGCCTGACCGTGGGCATGGGGTATCCGGAAAAATGGCGCGATTACAGCGGTCTGGAAATCCGCCGCGACGACCCGCTGGGCAATGCACAGCGCGCCGAGCTGTTCGAGTACCAGCGCAACATCGCCAAGCTGGGCAAGCCGGTCGACCACGGTGAGTGGGCGATGCTGCCGCAGACCATCAACGCGATGAACGTGCCGCTGGAGAACCGCCTGGTGTTCCCGGCCGCGATCCTGCAGCCGCCGTTCTTCGATGGGGCCGCCGATGATGCGGTGAACTACGGTGCGATCGGTGCGGTGATCGGCCATGAGATCAGCCACGGGTTCGACAATGCCGGCGCGCTGTTCGACGAGACCGGCAAGCTGCACAACTGGTGGACCGCCGAGGACCTGAAGCAGTTCAACGCCGCCGGCGACGCGCTCGCGGCCCAGTTCAGCAGTTACGAGCCGTTCCCCGGCGTGCACGTCAACGGCAAGCTGACGCTGGGCGAGAACATCGCCGACGTCGCCGGTCTGGGAACGGCGTACGACGCCTACCAGCTGTCGCTGCAGGGCAAGCCGGGCCAGACCCTGGAAGGCTTCACCCCGGACCAGCGCTTCTTCCTCGGCTTCGCCCAGGCATGGCGCAGCAAGAGCCGCGAGCAGGCGCTGCGCAATTCGCTGCTGACCGACGTGCACGCGCCGGGCCAGTTCCGCGCGCTCACCGTGCGCAACATCGACGCCTGGTACCCGGCGTTCGAGGTGAAGGAGGGCCAGAAGCTGTACCTGGCGCCCGACAAGCGGGTCAAAGTCTGGTGAGATGAGGGAAACGGGCGCCGCGAGGCGCCCGTTTTCATCCGCACCGGGCCTGGCAGGCTGCGCGGTCGGTGCCGATTCAGGCCGAAGACGAGGCCGATTGCCGGGATCCCTGCTCATGCCCGGTTTCATGTGCGCCCGCAGCACGTTTCACCCTGCGACATCCTGTCGCAGGGTGCGGGCGCTGTGCTGCATCGCACAAAACTTCACCCGGCCGGACAAGACCCTTACGCCGCTTGGCGTTCCGCCCATTGCACCGCTCGCTGGAAGTGCTAGAACTGAACCCGCCACACCGTCCAACGCTGATCGACGCACGTTCCACAAGGAGCCAGCCATGATTGCTTTGTTCAAGGGTTTGGGAATTCTGCTTCGCGACAACGAGCTCTACAGCAGCCCGTTCGACAAACAGGTCGCGCACTGGCGCAATCTCAGCGAGCAGCAGATCCGCGATGAAGTGGCGGTGCTGGCCCAGGCCAAGTGCCAGTGGCTGATCGCCTCCATAATCGGCTGGCAGGCGGCGTCGCTGGTGATTCTGGGCCTGATCGCCAACTACCTGTGGCGTGACGACTTCCATATCACCTTCACCCGCGTGGTGATCGTGTTCGGCTCATGGGTCTCGATCCTGTTCGTGATCTGGTTCATGGCCAACATGTTCGACCAGCAGGCCGGCTTCGAGCGCTGGATGAAAGCCTTCAACAGCCGGGCCCGCATCAGTTCCAAGGCCGACAGCGTCGAGCATGTGGCCGAGGCGCTGGACCTGGCCGAGCACTACCCGGAAGTGCTGGACTACAAGCAGGCGGTCACCGCCAGGCGCGAGCTGCGCCATGAGGACATCCGCATCATGACCGAGATCGGACGGATGAAGCAGCACTCCGAACTGGTCGGGCGGCTGAACCATGTAGGCGAAACCGAACACCATCACGAACTGACGCTGCAGCCTGCCTACTGACCCTTGCGGAAAACGGGGGGGTCCACAATGCCACCGTGATCACTCACGGTGGCATTGTTCTATCGGGTCCTGGCTGACGCATTGGTGGAAGCCCTCGGGCAGGCCTCGCATGGTTTCGGTTTGGCCTACGGCCACCGAAAAACGCCGCAGGGGCGGCATGGCGCAGGTGGCCTCGGTGCTGCAGGCCGGATCCAGCACGAGATAGTGGCACCTGCCACTGCTGCTGGCGATGCATTGGAACCGCGCCTGACCATCGACGACGGTGCCCTTGCTGTACAGCGTGTCCACGCCGTTGGCGCGCGCGCGGGTAATCGAGGAATTACTGGATTTTTCGCAGCCGGCCAGTGCCAGCAGCACAGCACACACAAGCAGCAGACGGGGCATGGTCATTCCTCGGGGCAGATGCAACGTCGCGGCTACATGCCGCGGAACAGGCTCATGAAGGGCTGGCTGACCACCAGCGTTTCCGGCCGCTGGCGCAGGCGCAGCACACCGCGCCCGGTATCGTCGCGGCTGACCGCAGCGACCGATTTCATGTTGACGATGGTCGAGCGGTGGATCTGGCGGAAGTGCTGCGGATCGAGCACTTCCAGCAGTTCGCGCAGCGGGGTGCGCAGCAGGCTCTCGCCGGCGGCGGTGATCACGGTGGTGTACTTGTTGTCCGCGCGGAAGTAGACCACGTCCTCCAGCATGATCAGCTGGGTCTCGCGGCCATTGCTGGCGGTGATCCACGCCAGCGGCGGGCGGTCACCGTTCTGTCCCGGTCCCAGACGCTGGAGCAGGCGTTCCAGCACCGCATCATCGTGGCGCGTGGAGGGCAACCGCGCGAGGATGCGCTCGCGCGTGGCCAGCAGGCGCTCATCGCTGACCGGCTTGAGCAGGTAGTCCATCGCACCCTGTTCGAAGGCATCGATGGCGTACTGGTCGTAGGCGGTGACGAACACCACCTGCGTGCGCGGGCTGAGCTCGGACAGTGCACGCGCGACCTCGATGCCGGTGATGCCCGGCATGCGGATGTCGAGGAAAGCGATGTCCGGCTGCTTCTCGGCCAGCTGCTCCAGTGCACTGGCGCCGTCTTCGCACTCGGCCACCAGCTTCAGCTCCGGCCACAGCCGGCGCAGCTGGTCCACCAGCGACTGCCGCAGCAGTTCCTCGTCCTCGGCAATCAGGGCTTCAAGCGGCATGGCTGCGCTCCTTGTTGGATGGCGGCAATGTCATGGTCGCAGCAACGCCGCTGGGGAAATTGGCGACGATCGCTACGCCGGACTGCTCGCCGCAGGTCAGGCGCAGCCGCTCGCGCAGGTTCTTCAGGCCGATGCCGGTGCCACTGGTGGTGCCTTGGCTGAAGCCGAGCCCATCATCGGCCACGGTCACCGTCACGTGGTCGTCGAAGCCGCGCGCCAGGATCCAGATCGTTCCACCTCCCGGCTTGGGCTCCAGGCCGTGCTTGATCGCGTTCTCGACCAGCGTCTGCAGCGCCATCGCCGGCAGCTTCACCGCATGCAGTTCCGGCGGCACCTGCACCTCCACCGCCAGCCTTGCGCCCATGCGGATCCGCAGGATCTCCAGGTACGCGCGGGTACGCTCCAGCTCCACGCCGAGGGTCGACATCGATTCGTCCACCTGCGGCAACGAACTGCGCAGGTACTGGATCAGGTGTCCCAGCATCTGCTCGGCCCGCGCCGGATCGGTGCGGGTCAGCACTTGGGCATTGGCCAGCGTGTTGTACAGGAAGTGCGGCTCGACCTGCGCGTGCAGCAGGTTCAGGCGCGCCACCGACAGCTCCTTTTCCACCTGGGTCTGCTCCGCGGCGGCCTGCTCGGTGCGGCGCTGGTCGGCCACCCGACGGCTGATCGCACGGGTGACCGCTTCGGCATTCTCGTAGTTGCTGCCTTCGTCCAGCGCCAGCAGATCGGCCCACCAGCCCGCATCGGGCTCGAACAGCAGAGTCACGGTACTGGTGCCCTGCCCGGGCGTGACCGTGGCCAGCACACCGTTGCGCTTGATCGCCAGCCGCGCGGGCAGGTTCCAGCGCGAGGGCTGGCGGCCGTTCCAGGGGTCGACGCGGCGCACGTAGGCGCGCACCTGCAGGCTGCCGGCCGCGCTTTCCACGTCCTCCACCCGGGGCAGCTCGGCCACGGCCGCCTCGACCACGGCAAAGGCCTGGCCGGCATCCATCGGCAGTTCCACCTGCCGACGCTGGCGCCCGGACAGCGTGCTCGCGTCCAGGCGCCCGGCCACCAGCCAGACCCGGCGCACATGGCTGATCGCACTGCCGAGCGCGGTAATCATCAGGAACATCGCCAGCAGGCCGAAAATCCAGCCCGGGCCATCGTTCATGCCGCTGAAGATGCCGCTCCAGACCATGCCGGCCACGACCAGCGCCGCGGCCCAGGCCAACAGATGACGGAAAATGAGAGTGAGGCTGGCGAACACGGCGGCGCCTTGGTGAAAGGGGTAAGCCGAGCATAGGGCGGCCTGCCGGGCAGACAAGCGGCCTGCGACGAAGTGCGGGAAAGCCGCGATGGAACCCCTCACGGAAACGCCGGGCGTGGCCCGGCGCTACCGGGGGGGACGGGGCAGCGCCCCGCCTTCCCTTACTTCCGCTGCCCCGCGCTTTCGTCACGCACGGCGCGGAACGACTCGTCCTTGCTCCAGTTCGGCCAGCTGCGCGAGTTCGCCAGCTGGTTGCCCAGGGTGTACAGCACCTCCAGGTCGCGGGCGGCGCCGACGAACACCCAGTCCGGCTGCCACTCGTCGCCCTGCTGGTGGTAGCGCTTGGCGGTGTAGTCCTCCGACGCCTTCCTGCCAGCAGCCACGCCCCCGTCCACCCAGTCCTGTCCGGCCGACCAGGACAGCGCCGGCACGCCGCGCTTGGCGAACGGGAAATGGTCAGAGCGGAAGAACAGGCCCGCTTCCGGCTTCGGATCGGGCGTATAGCGGATGTCCCAGCCCTTGGCCACCTCTTTCAGCTGGTCCAGCAGCTCGAAGCGGGCGGCACCGTAGATGCCGAAGTCGCGCGAGGGGCCGAACGGCGCCATGCCATCCATGTTGATCACCGCCACGGTCTTCTCCAGCGGATACAACGGGTGGGTCGCGTAGTACTCCGAACCCAGCAGGCCCTTTTCTTCGGCGGTGACCGCCAGGAACAGCAGCGAGCGCTGCGGCTGTTTGCCCTTGGCGAAGCCACGGGCCAGTTCGATCAGCGAAGCGGTGCCACTGGCATTGTCCAGCGCACCGTTGAAGATGCGGTCGCCGCGGGCATCGGGCTCGCCCACGCCGATGTGGTCCCAGTGGGCGCTGTAGATCACGGTCTCGTCCGGGTGACTGCTGCCTTCCAGCCGCGCCGCCACGTTGTGCGAGGTGATCACTTCGGTCTTCACCGCATACTTCGCGTCCAGGCTGGCGCCGGTCAGCGTGACCGGCGTGAAGTCGCGCTGCTGCGCCTTTTTCTTCAGTGCCTCGAAATCCTGGCCGGCCGCTCGGAACAGGTCCACGGCCAGGTCGCGCTGGATCCAGCCTTCCAGCAGAGGGTGACTGTCGGCCGGGTTGTCGCGCACCACATCGAACATGGTGTTGGTGTTGGAGCCGGCGACCGTGGCCCAGCCGTACGAGGCCGGTGCGGTCTCATGCACGATCAGCACGCCCAGCGCGCCCTGGCGTGCGCCTTCCTCGTACTTGTAGGGCCAGCGGCCGTACCAGGTCATGCCCTTGCCGTCGAAGTCGCCCTTGCCGGTCTCGAAGTCCGGGTCGTTGATCAGCACGACCGCGATCTTGCCCTTCAGGTCCACGCCCTTGAAGTCGTCCCAGTTGCGCTCCGGGGCCTTCACGCCGTAGCCGAGGAAGACCAGCGGCGCCTTGCTGATGTCCACCGTGCTGGCGCCGTTCATGGCCGCGCGCACGGCGATCTGCTTGCCCTGCTCCAGCGCGATGGTCCTGTCACCCTGATGCAGGGCCAGCTGCGGCGTCCCCACGATGTCGCCCTTGCGCAGCGGCACGGCCTGGGTCCACAGGCGCTTGCCATCCTTCAGGTCGCCACCCGGCTGCAGCCCGGCGTCGGCAAACTGCTTGCTCAGGTAGGCGATGGTCTTCGCTTCGCCCGCAGTGGCCGGCGAACGGCCCTCATAGGCGTCCGAGGCCAGTTCCTTCACGTCGGCGGAAATCCGCGCGCCATCGAATTTCGGCGTGGCCGCCATCAGTGCGCCCGACACCGACAGGGCCAGCACGCCCAGTGCTACTCGCTTCATTGCTCTCTCCAGCAGGGAAATCCCAGCCGAGTGTACAAAAGGGGCCCGAGGGATTTAAGGCGCTTTTGGCACTGTCGGATGGGCCCGTGCCAGCAGGTGATCGCGTTCGCGCACGTTGTCGGTGAGCGCGGCAGCGGCCTGGAACGCCTGCCGGGCGTCTTCGACCCGACCCAGGTGCTGCAGCACCTCGCCACGGACGACCTGCAACGGTGCGTAGTCACGCAGACGGTCATCGGAGAGCAGCGGCTGCAGATGCGCCCAGGCAGCGAACGCGCCCTCACTGCGCAGGATGGCTACCACCCGGTTCAGCGCCACCACAGGCGAAGGCTGGATCTGCAGCAGCCGCGAATACAGCCCGGCGATGCGTGCCCAATCGGTCTGGTCGGCCTGGCGCGCCGTTGCATGGCACTCGGCAATGCAGGCCTGCAGCACGTAGGGATCGTCGCTACCGCCGGCCGACAGCGCGCGGGCCAGCGCCTGCCGCCCGCGTTCGATCTGCAGCCAGTCCCAGCGTGCGCGGTTCTGCTGGTCCAGCAGCACCGGCCGGCCCTGCGCATCCACCCGCGCCGCGGCGCGCGACGCCTGCAGTTCCATCAGTGCCAGCAGTCCCAGCACGGCGGCGGCCGGCATGCGGTGGGCGAGAATGCGCGCCAGGCGAAGCGCCTCCTCGCACAGCGCTGGTCGCATCCAGTCATCGCCGGCACTGGCGGCGTAGCCTTCGTTGAACACCAGGTAGATCGCTTCCAGCACGGAGGCCAGGCGCGCGGGCAACGCTTCGGCACGCGGCACTTCATAGGGCACCTGCTTCTGCGCGAGCGTGCGCTTGGCGCGCACCACGCGCTGGGCGATGGTCGGTTCCGGCTGCAGGAACGCGCGCGCGATCTCGCTCGTGGTCAGCCCGCCGAGCAGGCGCAGGGTCAGCGCCACGCGCGCGTCCGCGGGCAGTACCGGATGGCACGCCACGAACATCAGGCGCAGCAGATCGTCGCCAAGATCGTCTTCCAGCGCGGTGCTGTCGTCCGGTGCCGGCAGCGCGGCCGGATGCAGTGCCTCGCCCCACTGCGCATGCTGCTGCGCCACCCGCTGGTGCTGGCGCAGTACATCGATGGCCCGGTTGCGCGCAGTGGTCATCAGCCAGGCTCCAGGATTGTCCGGGATGCCCTGCTCCGGCCAACGCTCCAGCGCGGCCAGCCAGGTGTCCTGGGCCAGTTCCTCGGCACGGCCGACATCACCGCCGAGCAGCCGCGCCAGGCGCGCGATCAACACTGGCGATTCCATCCGCCAGAGAGTCTCCAGGCGCTGGGTCAGGGCGGGCTCGTGCATGCGCCGATCACAGCATGCACGCTCCCGCCGCACAAGCACCGGCAGTCACGCTTCGACGATGGGCCTGAAACCGCCCCAGAACATCCGCCGGGTATCGAACGGCATGTCCTTCGGGCCGATGCCGGCCAGGCGCGGATCGGCCATCACCTTCGCGTTGATGCGGTCACGTGCCGCACGCGATCGGAACACCACGAAGGCCACGATCACGGTCTCGCCAGGCTTGGCCTTCACCGCACGCGGGAACGAGGTCGACGTGCCGGGTTCCACGTCGTCGGCCACGCATTCCATGTACTGAAGCGCACCGTGATCCTTCCACACCGCACCGGCCTTGCGGGCAAGGCGGCGGTAGGCCGCGACCTTGTCCTCGGGGCACGGCAGCACATAGGCATCGACGTAAGCCATAAGCGTTCTCCTGTCGTCGGGCGTGGCCGCTCAGCCCGGCTCGCCGTCCATGTGGGCGATTTCCCAGAGATGTCCGTCCAGGTCCTGGAAGCCACGCTGGTACATGAAACCATAGTCGCGCGCCGGCTGCGGTTCAGTGGCACCGGCGGCAAGTGCCTTGTCCACCATCACGTCCACTGCGTTGCGGCTGTCGGCGGACAGGCAGGTGATCACCTCGGTCTGCGCCTGCGCGTCGGCGATCGCCTTGGTGGTGAACTGCTGGAAGAACGGCTTGACCAGCAGCATCACGAAGATGCTGTCGCTGACCACCATGCAGGCCGCGTTCTCATCGGTGAACGCCGGGTTGAAGTGGTAGCCCAGTGCGGCGAAAAAGGCCTTGGACTTGTCCAGATCCTGCACGGGCAGGTTGACGAAGATCATCTGCGGTTGCGGTGTGCTCATTGCTCAGGTTCCCTGGGAAATGGAAAGAAGGCGGGCGATCAGGGCTGCTTCATGCAGTTGACCATCCACGGCTTGCCGTAGCGATCGGTCAACATGCCCCAGCGGTGCGCCCAGAACGTCTCGGCGATCGGCATCTGCACCTGGCCCCCATCGGCCAGCGCGGCGAACACGCGCTCGGCCTCCTCGATGCTGTCGACATCGACATTGATGGTGGTCGAGCCGCCGTCGCCGGCACCGGGGCCGTCGGCGGCCATCAGGATGGCATTGCCGATTTCCAGCTGGCTGTGGGCCACGTGGTCAAGGGTGTCGGCCGGCATCTCGTTGCATCCCGGCGAGCCGTCGGAGGGAGGCATGTCGCGGTACTTCATTTCCGAGGTGACCTGGCCACCCAGGGCCTTGGCGTAGAAGGCCATCGCCTCGTGGGCCTGGCCGCTGAAGCCAAGGAAGGGAATCAGTTTCATCGGGGTGCTCCGTTCGGTTGAAGATGTCGAGTGTTCGCGGCGCGGCGAGGCTCAGCCTTCGAGCTGCTCGCGCAGACGCTGTTCCTGCCGCTGTAATTCGGGGGTGAAGGCTTCGCCGAAGTCTTCGGCGGAGATCAGCGGGCGCACCTCGAGCGTGCCACCACTGCCAAAGGGGGCGCGGCTGGCCCATTCCACAGCCTCGTCGAGCGAGCGGACATTCCACAGCCAGAAGCCTGCGATCTGGTCGGCGACGGGCGCGAACGGGCCGCTCTCGACCTGCGGTCCAGCGCCGCCGAAGTGAATGCGGCGGCCACGCGCGGTGGCATGCAGGCCTTCACCGGCCAGCATGATGCCGGCGGCAACCAGCTGTTCGTTGTAGGCGCCCATGGCCGTCAGCTCCTGCTCGCTGGGCAGGCGTCCGGCTTCGGAATCGGCGTTGGCTTTGACGATCACCATGACTTTCATGTGGGTCTCCCGTGGGGCGCAGGTGCGCGCCCTTCACTGTTACAACGAACGAGGGGACGGGGAATCGACAAATTCTGAAAGTTTTTTTTTGGGGGGGCATCGGGCACCGGTCTCCCGCGCTGCAACATGCCCCGGCGCAAACCTGCGCGATCATGCAGGTCCGCCCCCGCCAGGATCGCGCCATGCAGCAGTACCTGCTTCTGATCTACATCGAACCTGCCTTGCTGCAGGCCCTGCCGACCGAGGCGTTCAACACCTTGATGCGCGACTGCCTGGCCCACGCCGACAGGCTGCAGGCCGAAGGCACGCTGCTTCTGGCGCAGAAGCTTCAGCCGGTGGATACCGCGCAGACCCTGCGCGTCCGCGATGGCCACAGCCGGGTGCTGGATGGCCCGTTCGCCGAAACCCGCGAGCTGCTGGCCGGCTTCAATCTCATTGTGGCGCGCGACCGTGACGAGGCGATGCGCATCGCGCGCGAGTTCCCGTGGGCACGGTTCGGCAGCATCGAAGTGCGCCCGCTTGAGGACATGGACGCCGAGCGTGAGCGCTGCGGCGCCCCGCCCGCTATGGCAGCAGCCGTACTCTGACCTCGCGCTTGCCGATGCCCTCGTTGCCGCTGTAGTCGCGCACGCTGGCACGCACGATGTAGTCCCCCGGCGGCAGTGCTGCCGGCTGCCAGCGACCGGTCTCCATCAGGCCATCGCGCACGGTGTTGGTGACCAGGTAGCGGAAACGGGTGACGGCGCTGCCGTGCACCGTGATGCCGCTGTCCGGTGCGTAGGCAACCTTTACGGCGGCATTCTGCGGCGGCATGCGGTTGAACACGATGTTCCAGCGCGGCTGCTCGTAGCCCTGCAGCGGCCGACCGGCCGCATCCAGGATCTGGTAGCCCACCTGGTACGCGCCCAGCCTGCGCCGGGCCAGGTTGTTGTCGACCTGGTCCCAGGCCTCGACCACGATCTGCACGCCCCGTCCCTGCCGCGCGACCATCACGCTGCCGTCGCTCCCCGCCGTCATCGGTTGGTCGTTGGCGTCCAGCAGCGCCACATCGGTGATGCGCGGCGCGAAGTGATCGGCGAAGTTGCGGAACCCCAGCGCGACCGCGTTGGTTTCAAAGCCGCTGGTGCCCACCGCCAGATGCACGTGCGCCTGGCTGTTGATGCTGCCCAGGCGATCGCCCACGTGGATGCGCGTGCCCCGGCGCACGCGGATGCGTTCCAGCGCGCCCTGGTCGTCATACAGCGCCTGCCAGCGCGCGTCGAACGGTTCCCCGCGCGGCGTGCGGCCCACCCGCATGTGGATGTACTTCAGCCGGTCCACCGCCAGCCCTTCGCCCTGCCCGCCCAGGCTCCAGCTGGCCACCGGGCTGCTGATCTTGCCCTCGGCAATGGCCAGCACGGTCTGGCCGACATCGCCGCGCACATCGAAGCCGCCGTGCAGATGGTGCCGGCTCTCACCCCTGAAATTGCCCCGCACCTCGCCCAGCGTGCCGACCACTTCGTGCCAGCCCTCCTGCGGTGCCAGCGGCCAGCGCCCGGCCGTGTCCGGCAGCGCTGCATCAGCGGCGGGTCCGACCAGCGCAGGGGCCGGAAGCTCGCCCACCGGCAGCGGCCGCAGCCGATGCAGCCGGTATCCGGCCGCGTCGGCCACCAGCAGGCTGCCATCCGCATCCAGCGCCAGGCCGCTGGGGCGCGCCAGCCGCGGCAGTCGGTCATTACCGACCAGTGCGATCTGGTGGCCCTGTGCGGTGACCTGTACCACGCGTCCCTCAAGGTCGCCCACGTACAGCACGCCATCATGGGTCGCGGTCAGCGACAGCGGCCCGTTGATGACCCCGCCACTGCCGACCCACGTGCTGACCGTGCCATCGGCACCGACACGACGCACCGCGTTGTTGAACAGATCCGCCACCAGCAGGACCCCGTGCGCGTCGAAGGCCAACGCCACCGGTGTATCGAACCGCGCCTCGCCTCCTGCCGCGTCGATGAAGCCGGGCCGATCGCCCCCGGCGAGGGTGCGCACACTGCCGTCGGTGCCGATCACCCGGATCCGGTCGTTCCAGGTATCGGCCACGTAGATCTGCCCCTGCGCATCCAAGGCGATACCCATCGGCGCATCGAAACGTGCCTGCGCGCCGGGACCGTCGGCGTATCCCTGCTCGCCGCCGGCCACCGTGGTCACCTGGCCATCGACGCCAATGCGGCGGATCGCATGGTTGCCGGTGTCGGCCACGTACAGATTGCCCTGTGCATCGGCGGCGATGCCGGACGGCGTGTGGAAGCGTGCCTGCAGTGCCGGGCCATCGACGCGACCTTCGCCCTGCCCGGCCACGGTCTCGACGCGGCCATCGGGCAGGCGGCGGCGGATACGGTTGTTGTCGCCGCCATCGGTGAAGTAGACGCTGCCATCGTCCAACCGCAGCAGCGCGTAGGGATCGGCGAAGCGCGCCTGCACGGAGGCCCCATCCCGATCACCCGGATGGCCATCACCGGCCAGCAGTTCGATCTGCGCGGTCCATGCCAGCGGCGTCGGCGCCGGTCCCGCAGGTGTCTCGGGGTGGGGTTCGTCCGGCAGCCAGAAGGTCGCCGCCAATGCACCGGCGGTTGCCACCGCAACCGCCGCCATCCAGTATCGCCGCGCCATCGTGTTCCATCATTCAACGGGGAGCGACGAACTTAGCCAGTAGTTCCACCAATGCCAACCCGCATCGGCCTCAGCCGCACGCTCGGGTGCTGTTGCAGCGCGCACTTTTATTTCGTCAGGCCAGGCATCGCTGTGCTTCAGCGGCCCTACCCTGCGCTCGCACAGCGCAGCCTGGTTGGCCGGCTCCAGCGCGGTGTCGAGCAGCAGCGCGTCGGCGAACAGCTTCCAGTCGCCATCCTGCATGTAGGACGCTACCGCATGGGGATGCGATCTCAGCGCGGGCTGCGGAAACGCGACGGCCCACACCTGCTTTCGCCCGTGCGATTCGCTGCTGCGCAGGTCGCGCCGTACCGCTGCGCAGGAATAGCGGATGTGGGTGGCCATGCAGGTGTTGCCCGCCATCCTGCACGACCCCAGCCGGCGGCCCTTGCCGGTGGCGAAATCGTGCCGGCTCAGGCCCAGGATCAACCGGTCGGGGATCGTGCCGAATGTCTGCTCCAGGCGCGGATGATGGTAGTTGGCCATCGCCGTCGGCGGCTGCGCCGGTACCAGCATGGCCATGCGCAGGTTGCGCAGCGGCGGGAATCCATAGCCATCCAGACCGGCAGCGCGACGGTAGTAAGCGTCCTGCATGCCGCGCAGCGGCGAAGAGCCGTTGCCCAGTGCGTTGTTCATCACGTACGCACCCGAGCTGTGGGTGAACACCCGCAACGGCATGTCCCTGTTGTCCACACCCGCCAGCACCCTGCGCAGCTCCAGTCCCACGTAGGGCCCGTTGAGCTGGGCGGCGCCCCAGATCCGGAACGCGTTGCCATGCAGGCCATCCCAGTACACGCGCACGAATGACAACGTCTGCCCGCTGGCCGCCCCGCGCTCGCGGAAATCACGCTCCACCCGTTCGTACCAGGCGGCCGCCTCGCGGTAGTCGTTGTTGTAGCCGTGCACCAGCAGCACCACCACACGGCCGTCCTCCGCAGCACGATCCAGCTGCTGCGAGGCGCGCGCACGCAGCACCTGCTGGATCTGCTGCCAGGTGTCGGTGAAGGCGGCGTCGGGCGTCACCCCGGTATCGGCAAGCAGGCTGCGCCACGCCGCTGCCGAGGCGGCACCTGGCACTGCCGACTGCTGGTAGAGATGCCGGAGCGTCGCGAAATCCGCCGACGACGGGCGTGCCCCTTCCAGCATCTGCTGCACCGGCACCGCTACGCTGGCTGCAGGGTAGAGACTTCCCTCACGGTCCAGGAACAGCGCGGTTGCGTCCTGTCGTCGTTCGGCATCGCGATACAACACGTTCTTGCTGGCACAGCCATTGCATGCGATCGCGAACAACAATGCCGCGACCACGCTCCCGATAGGCTTCATGCACATCCCCCTGTGGATTCGATGCTGCAGGCCGGATCGTCCCTCGACGCCCGGGCCGGCGCTCCCCCGCCCACCCGTGCAGCGCCATCCTGCCGCGGCCGAGGGGCGCCCACAATCACCGTCCGACGAGTGGCTACTTTGCCGGCACCTCGATGCGGATGCCCATCGCCTCGCGATAGCGCGTGTACAACGCCATCACCTTGTCCACGTAGGCCAGCGTTTCCGCGTAGGGCGGTACGCCCTTGTAGCGGGTCACCGCGCCGATGCCGGCGTTGTACGCGGCCGCGGCAAGCGTGCGGTCGCCGTTGTAGCGGCGCAGCAGCGCGCGCATGTAGCGCGCGCCACCGTCGATCGACTGCTGTGGCGAGAACGGGTCGCTCACCCCGTACTCCAGTGCGGTCTCGGGCATCAGCTGCATCACGCCCTGCGCGCCCTTGCTGGACACCGCCAGCGCGTCGAAGTTGCTTTCTGCGTGGGCGATGGCACGCAGCCAGGCATCATCAACACCGGTCGCCTTCGCTGCCGCCCTGAACTGCCGCGCGTGCGGTGCCAGCTGCGGCTTGCCGACCCGGCCCAGGCCCTCATGCGCAGGCTCGCCCGGCGGCGTGGCCACGGTGAATTTCAGGAACACCCGCGAGCCCGGCAGATTGCGGGTGGAATAGACCAGCCGGCCGTCCTGCTCACGTTCGTACAGCACGCCGCTGAACACCCCCATGTTGCCCCACAGGTTCGGGGTCTGGATGGCGTTGTCGTCGATATCTCGCGCGGTGCAGCGCGAACCGGGTTCCGGCGCGGTGGCCAGGCTGACGGTGTTGCCCTGCACGCAGCGGTACACCGTGCGCGCAGCCGCCGTCCCGGCCCACAGGAGGGACAGCAGCATCAGCGCAGCGAGGACGGGGCGGCGGGTCATGGCGGCCGGATCATCCGGCCGCCCCCGCTAACGATGGGTGAATGCGGTGGCGGCCGCGCCCCTAGCGGGCCATCCGGCTGCGCAGCGCGTAGCCCACGCCCAGCAGCACGAACCACGCCGGGCTGGCGATCAGGGCCTGGCGGGTATCGGCCTGCAGGCTCAACAGGACCAGCACGCCCGCGAAGAACACCAGGCACGCCCAGCACATCGCCACGCCACCGGGCATCTTGAAGATCGAGGCCTCGTGGCGCTGCGGGTAACGGCGGCGGTAGACCATGTAAGCCACCAGGATCAGCGACCAGACGAAGATGAAGAGCACCGTCGCCAGCGTCGTCACCAGGGTGAAGGCGGTCACCAGATTCGGGATCAGGTAGATCAGCAGCGTGCCGCCCAGCAGGCACAGGCAGGAGAACAGCAGCCCGCGGGCCGGCACCGCCGCGCGCGACAGTTTCGACAGGCCGCGCGGCGCGTGGCCTTCTTCCGCCAGGCCATACAGCATGCGGCTGGTGGAGAAGATGCCGCTGTTGGCCGAGGACGTTGCCGAGGTCAGCACCACGAAATTGATCAGGCTGGCGGCGGCAGGGATCCCGGCCAATACGAACAGCTGCACGAACGGGCTCTTGTCCGGCACCACCTGCCGCCACGGCGTCACTGCCATGATCGCCACCAGCGCAAGCACGTAGAAGATGATGATGCGCACCGGGATCGAGTTGATCGCCTTGGGCAGGTTGCGCTCCGGGTCGGCGGTTTCAGCGGCGGTGGTTCCCACCAGCTCGATGCCGACGAAGGCGAACACCGCGATCTGGAAACCGGCAAAGAAGCCGACCAGTCCCATCGGGAACATGCCACCGTCGTTCCACAGGTTGGCCAGCGAGGCGGTGTGCCCGCTGGGCGAGGTGAAGCCCCACGCCACCAGGCCGGCGCCGGTGATGATCAGCGCGCAGATCGCCACGATCTTGATCAGCGCGAACCAGAACTCCATCTCACCGAACAGCTTCACTGTCACCAGATTCAGCC
The DNA here is from genome assembly GCF_030053245.1 of Stenotrophomonas sp. RS-48. Lineage (NCBI taxonomy): Bacteria > Pseudomonadati > Pseudomonadota > Gammaproteobacteria > Lysobacterales > Lysobacteraceae > Stenotrophomonas > Stenotrophomonas sp. RS-48. The sequence goes on along the minus strand of NZ_JASGBV010000084.1, from coordinate 22,963 downwards.
CCAGCAGCAACAGCACGCACATCAGTGCCGGAATCCACGCATCCAGGCCGGGGAACCAGAACTGTGCGTACGCAGCGATGGCGATGACATCGGCGATGGCGGTGACGATCCAGCAGAACCAGTAGGTCCATCCACAGAAGAAGCCGGCCCAGGGCCCGAGCAGATCGGTGGAAAAATCGATGAAGGATTTGTACTGCAGGTTGGACAGCAGCAGTTCGCCCATCGCGCGCATGACGAAGAACAGCATCGCGCCGATGATCAGGTAGACGAACACGATGGACGGGCCGGCCAGGCTGATGGTCTTGCCCGATCCCATGAACAGACCGGTGCCGATGGCACCGCCGATGGCAATCAGCTGAAGGTGGCGGTTGGACAGGCTGCGGCGCAGATGCTCGGGGGGCTGGGCAGGGTCGGTCATGGCGCGGAATCGGCGGGCGAAGCGTCCGACGGTAGTCCTCCCGGGCCGGTTGCGCCAGCTGGGGACGGGCTGAATCCGGCAAAGTTGGCCGCTTTCACCACAATGTGACCGAATACCTGATTCGTCCCATTCCGCCCGGCGCGGCGGCATGCTCAGATAGCCGCATCTGCCCAAGGATCGGCCCGACCATGCGCCCTGCCCTGCCTGCCTTGCTGGAGCCCCGGACGTGAGCCGACTGCGGATCATCATCGGGGGAACCGCGCTGGCGCTGCTGGCGGCGGCCATTCCCATCGCCGTCATGGCCTACGCCACGTGGGACCGCGCCGTGAGCGTGGAGCAGCAGCGCCTGCACGACATCGCCGAGCGCACCCTGCGGCGCGCGGACCTGTCCTACCAGGAAGCGCTGGCCGCACTGAAATCAGCCGAGGCCACCGCACTCCCCGCCTGCAGCCCGGAGCACATCCGGCGCATGCAGACACTGGTGATGACCACCCCTTCGGCCGATCAGCTGGGCTATTTCGAAGGCGGCAAACTGCGGTGCACCTCATGGGGGCCGTTCCTGTCCGACGTGAACCAGCCCAGGCCGGACCACGTCACCAGCGACGGCGCCGGAATCGCGGTCGATGTGCGTCCCGAGACCAGCGGCCGCCGCAAGGTGCTGTCGATCCTGTATGGCTCCTACGACGTACTGGTCGATCCCCGCCGCTTCGTCGATGTCATCGTTGATCCGAACGTGCGGCTGGCCCTGGCCAGCCCCGACGGCCGCCTGCTGGCCCGGCAGAACGACATGGATCCGGCGCTGCTGCAGAGCCTGCTGCGCGATCCCGGCATTGGTCTGGACCAGAACACGCTGTACGCCACCGCTCGCAATGAAGAATGGCTGGCCATCGCCACCACCCCGCGGACCGCGCTCACCGCCAGCTTCCGCCAGCAGGCGTGGCTGTTCGTGCCGCTGGGCGTGCTGCTGGCCGCCGCCGGTGCCGGCCTGGTGATCTGGTTGTCGCGCCGCCGGCTGTCGCTGCGGGGTGAACTGGCCACCGCCATCCGCCGTCGCGAGCTGTACCTGCATTACCAGCCGATCATCGAACTGGACACCGGCATCTGCGTGGGCGCCGAAGCGCTGGTGCGCTGGCAGCGTCCGGACGGCACCCAGGTGCGTCCGGACCTGTTCATTCCGCTGGCCGAAGAGGCCGGGATGATCGGCGATGTCACCGATCTGGTGATCGAGAACGTGGTGCGCGACCTGCGCGAACTGCTGGTCGGCGATCGCAGCGCGCACGTGGCGATCAACCTGGCGGCCGAAGACATCAGCAGCGGCCGCGCGTTGAAGATGATCGCCAAGCACATGACCGGCAGCGGCATCCTGCCGCAGCAGATCTGGATGGAGGCCACCGAGCGCGGCTTCCTCGACCTGGACCGCGCCCGCACGATGCTGGCCGCGGCACGCCGCGCCGGGCACAGCGTCGCCATCGACGATTTCGGCGTGGGCTATTCCAGCCTGCAGTACCTGGCACAGCTGCCACTGGATGCGCTGAAGATCGACAAGTCCTTCGTCGATGCGATCGGCACCGACAGTGCCACCAGCCCGGTCACCCCGCACATCATCGGTATGGCGCGCGAGCTGGGCCTGTGGGTCGTGGCCGAAGGCGTGGAGACAGAAGCGCAGCTGGCCTATCTGCACGGTCAGAAGGTGCAGTTCGGGCAGGGCTGGCTGTTCTCCCGGCCGCTGCCACGTGACGAGTTCGTGGCGTTCCACCACAAGCGGCAGCAGCGCTACGGCGCAGCGCGCGAACAGATGCAGAACCCGCGCAGCGTACCGATCGAACAGGAGCCACTGCCGTAAGCGTTACGCCCAGGCCTTCGGGCGTGCGATCAGCCACACCGCACTTGCCGCCAGCAACAGCAGCGGCAGCCAGCCCAGATGGCGCGCGTCGCCGGACTGCAGCACCAGGCCACCGGCCACGCCGCCGGCCGCAATGGCCAGGTTCCAGCCGGTCACCAGCATCGACTGCGCAAGGTCGGCCGCCGCGCCGGCGCGCCGCGCCAATGCCGTCTGGAACAGGGTCGGCACCGCGCCGAACGCCACACCCCACACGATCGTCGCCAGCAGCAGCGCGGTCGCGCTCACCGGCCACAACAGCAGCGCCATGACGGCGGCGATGAAGCCCAGCACCGTGCTCCAAACCAGCGCATGCAGGTGGCGGTCCACACCCCAGCCAGCGATCGCGATACCGACAAGGGCCGCCATGCCGAACGCCAGCAGCAGGCGGTCCAGCCAGGCCCCCGCACCGGCCTGCAAGGCCAGAGGCTCGATGTAGGTGTACAGCACGTTGTGCGCGAGTACGTACAGCGCCATCACCAGCAAGGTGCTGCGCACGCCCGGCATGCGCCATACCGCAGCCAGCGACACACGCCGTCCGGAGCCGGCTGCGGGCAGGGCCGGCAGGGCCCAGCGCGCATAGACCAGCAGCAGCACCGCCAGCACGCTCATCAGGGCGAACGCCCAGCGCCAACCGATCTGCTGGCCCAGCAGGGTACCGGCTGGCACGCCCAGTGACAGGGCCAACGGCGATCCGATCATCGCCACCGCGATGGCGCGTCCCTGCAGCTCAGGCACCACCATGCGCGCGGCGTAACCTGCCACCAGCGACCACAGCAGGCCGCCACTGACGCCGGCCAGGAAGCGCGCCGCCAGAATCAGCGCGTAGCTGCTGCTCAACGCGGTCAGCGTATTGACCAGCACGAAGCCGGCGATCGCGGCCAGCAACAGGGGACGACGCGGCAAACGCTGGGTCAGCGCGGTCATCGGCAGCGCCGCCAGTACCGAACCCAGCGCGTACACGCTGACCAGCTGACCCACCGCCGCATCGCTCACCCCCAGGCTGGCGCCCATCGGCCGCAGCACCCCGGCCGGCAGTGTTTCCGTCAGCAGGGTGATGAAGGCACCGCCGGCCAGCGCCAGCAGGCCGGCCCAGGGCAGGCGCGAGGCAGCACCCGCGGGGGCTGCCGCATCGATCGCGTGGCCACTCATCGTGCAGCCTCCAGATCGGCGTAGATCGCATCGCGCAGTTCATCCACGAATGCACCGTCCATGCCCTCGTACAGCGTATTGGTCAGCGCCACCACGCTCAGGCCCCGTGCCGGGTCAACGAACCAGCTGTGGCCGTAGGCACCGCCCCAGCGCCAGCTGCCTGGCGCCTGCGGCGTTGCGCCGGCAACCGCATCGCGCAGCACGGCAAATCCCAGGCCGAAGCCCCAGCCTGCCGGCTCCGGCGGCCCCGCCTCACCCACCTGCGGCGTGCCCATCTGCGCCAGCAGCGGGGCCGGCAGCAGCGCAGGCGCCTGCCCGTCGCGCAGCGCCTCGAGCACCGTCATCAGATCGTCGGCCGTGCCGACCAGGCCCGCGCCGGCCGATGGATAGCGGCTGGCATCGGTGGCCCGGGCCAGGCTGTACTCGATACCGACCGTTTCCGGGAACACCGGCACGACCTCGCCCTCGCGCAGGCGGTGCGGCAGCGGGTCGTCGCTGACATAGGGCGTGGCCAGCCGGCTCGCGTCGCCGGTTGCGAAGGCGGTGTCGCGCAGGCCAAGCGGCGTCGCCAGCAGGCGCTCGAACAACGCCTGCAGGGTCTCGCCCGTTGCGGCTTCGGCCACCGCCCCGGCCACGTCCACGCCCAGCGAATACATCCACTGGCTGCCCGGCGGGAACAGCAGGGGCACCTGTGCGATACGCCGCACGTTGTCGGCCAGCGACAGCGGATTGGCATCCATGCCATCACTGACGCCGGCCCGCGCGTAGGGGCCGTGCGCATCGGCTTCCAGGAAGCGGTAGCCCAGGCCGCTGCTGTGACTGAGCAGCTGGCGCAGGCTGATGGCCGGGGTGCTGCCGTCGGCGAGCGCCGGCCGGAAATCGGGCAGCCAGCGCTGCACGGGCGCATCCAGATCAAGCACACCCTCGGCGACCAGGCGCAGGATCACCACCGTCAGCAGAGGCTTGCTCACCGATGCCAGGCGGAACAGATGGTCACGGCGCATCGGTTCGCCGCGTTCACGGTCGGCCAGGCCGGTGGCGCTGGCGTGGCGCAGCACCCCGTGCACACGCACCTGCACGACCGCACCGACCAGCCGATGAGGGTGCACCTGCTGCAGCAGGCGCTGCACCGACGGCAGGGCGGGTTCAGTCACTGGGGAAAGAGCGGCATTCATGGCGGCAGTCCGTGGGAGGAGAGGCCGCCACCTTAGGCAGCCTGGACGCCGGCAAAAAGCCGGTTGCCGCTCCGCGCATCATGGACCGGGGAGTCCGCAATGGGCATGATGCCCGGAACCGGAAGGCCATCATCGCGCGTCAACGCGCTGCATCACGGTGTTGCATTCCCCCCGCCGCTGCCCTGCCTGCCACGCCCATGTCCGTTCTCGACAATCTCGCCAACCTGCAGACCTTCGTGCACGCCGCCGACACCCGCAGCTTCGTCGAAACCGGGCGCCTGCAGGGCATTTCCGCCTCCGCGGCGGGCAAGTGCGTGGCCCGGCTGGAACAGGCCCTGGGCGTACGCCTGTTCCACCGCAGTACGCGCAGCATCACCCTCACCGCGGAGGGCCAACTGTTCCTGGCCCGTTGCCGGCGCATCCTCGACGAGCGCGATGCCGCGCGTACCGAACTGGCGCAACCGCATGCCACGCCCAGTGGCACCCTGCGCATCAGCCTGCCGCTGGTCGGCGACCTCACCCTGCCGCTGATGGCCGAATTCATGGCGGCGTATCCGGACATCCGCCTCGACCTGGACTTCAGTGACCGCCTGGTGGACGTGATCGAAGAAGGCTTCGACGCAGTGCTGCGCGTGGGTGAGCCCAGCGATTCGCGCATGAACGCGCGTCGGATGGGGGTGTTTCCCCGGCGTGTCGTTGCCTCGCCTGCCTATCTGCAGCGGCGTGGCACGCCCCGCACCCCGGCCGACCTGCTGCAGCACACGCTGCTGCACTACCGCTTCCCCAGCAGCGGCAAGCTGGAGCCATGGCCGATCCACTGGCCCGAAGGCGAACCCGTGCAGGAACTGCCCGTGCACATGGTCGCCAACACCATCGAAGCCCGCGTGGCCCTGGCCCTGCGCGATGTCGGCCTGGCCTTCGTACCCGTGCATTCAGTGCGCGATACGCTGGCCGACGGGCGCCTGGTGACGGTGCTGGACGAGTACGTGCACTCCTGCGGCACCTTCCACCTGTTGTGGCCCTCGGGGCGCCACGTACTGCCGAAGCTGCGCGTGTTCATCGACTTCGTCGGCGCGCGCCTGGACACCGTGCCGTAGCCACGCCGCGGCGCGACCGTTCAGCCGCCGGCGCTATACTGGCCGCTCATTCCTCCTTGAGGCTCGCGACCGATGCGCCATTGATGCCGCCGTCTTCGAACTAGACGGCCCGACGCTTCCCGCCCCTGTGCGCAGGGGAGAACACGGCATCCATGGAGGTCGCATGACCGCACATTTCCTCACGCTCGATCGCGTGTCGTATCGACTGGCCGATGGCCGGTCGCTGTTTTCAGACCTGTCGTTTTCCTTTGAACCGGTCGCCACCGGCCTGGTCGGCGCCAACGGTGCCGGCAAGAGCGTGCTGGCGCGCCTGCTGGCGGGGCAGATCACGCCGGAAAGCGGCGACGTGCACCGCAGCGGCAACGTGTTCCTGCTGCCCACGCCCGGCCACCCACCCCGTGGCAGCGTCGGCGAACTGGCCGGCGTCGGCCCGCAGCTGGCCGCACTGGCGCGGATCGAGGCTGGCAGCATCGACGAGGCCGACTTCGCCTGCATTGGCGAGCATTGGGATCTGCGCGAGCGGCTGGCACAGCACTGGCAGGCGCAACAGCTACCGGACGATCTCGATCCTGCGCAGCCGGCGGCCCGCCTCAGCGGTGGCCAGGCGATGCAGGTGGCGCTGTCCGGCGCCTGGGCCAGTGGCGCCGACTGGCTGATTCTGGACGAGCCCAGCAATCACCTCGACGCCCGCCATCGGCAGCAGCTCTACGCGCAGCTGCAGCAGTGGACCGGCGGTCTGCTGGTGATCAGCCACGACCGCGAGCTGCTGTCGCACATGCAGCAGATCGTCGAGCTGGACGCGCACGGCCTGCGTCGCTACGGCGGACCCTGGCAGCACTATGCCGAGGCACGCGCCGCCGAGCGGGACGCAGCGGACGCACAGCTTGACCACGCACGTGCGCAGCACCGGCGGCAGCAACGCAGCGCGCGCGAGCAGCACGAACGCCAACAGCAGCGGCAGGCACGCGGCACACGCGAGGCGAAGCAGGCCAACCAGGCACCGATCCTGCTCGGCCGGCAGAAGCAGCGCGCAGAAGCCAGCCACGGGCGTGCGCAGCAGATCCAGAACGAGCGCCTGCAGGCCAGTGCCGCGCAGCTGCGCGCCGCTTCATCGGCCGTGCAGGCCACACCCGAGCTGGCCCTGTTTGCAGGCGAGGGCGAACGTGGCAGTACGCGCCTGTTGCAGGCGACTGATCTCGTACTGCCGTACGGTTGCAGCCTGCCGTTGCAGCTGGAGATCCGTCGCCGGCAACGCATCGCCGTGATCGGCGACAACGGCAGTGGCAAATCGACCCTGCTGCGTGTGCTGGCCGATCACCTGCCCGCCCGCAGTGGCGCCGTGCAGCGCCTGGCGCCGCTGGCCCTGCTGGACCAGCAGCTGCTGGGGTTGTGCGGTACGCGCAGCATTCTGGACAGCGTGCAGGCCGCCAACCCCGCCGCCGATCCTGGCGAGCTGCGCACGCGCCTGGCGTTGCTGGGGCTGGATGCGCAGCGCATCCAGCGTCCCGCCAGCAGCCTCAGCGACGGCGAACGGGTGAAGGGCGCACTGGCCAGCGTGCTGTATGCCGACCCGGCACCCCAGCTGCTGCTGCTCGACGAGCCCGGCAATGCCCTGGACCTGGGGGCACTGCAGGCGCTGGAACAGCTGCTGGATGCATGGCCGGGTGCGTTGATGATGGTCAGCCACGACCGTCACCTGCTGCAGGCCTTGCGGCCCACGCAGGTACTGCAGGTAACAGCAGACGGTTGGCAATGGCACGACCCACGCCCTTGAACCCCTCCCGTCAGCGCTTCCATGCCGGGAACGACTGAGGCAACTGCTGCCACAACAGCGGGCCGGCGCGGAGCTCCTGGTCATCCAGCAGGCACGCATCCAGTTCCGCGCGCACCGCGCGTTCGTCCATGTGCACGCCGATCACCACCAGTTCCTGCCGACGGTCCCCCCATAGCGGATGCCACAGCCGCGCCATTGCGGCATGCGCGGCGCGATCCGAGAAGTCCTCCACGCCCGGCAGCGGAGCGCTCCAGCAGTTGGCCTGCTGGCGCGCCCAGCCCACATCGCTGTACGGCAGGGGTGTCGGCGGCAGCAGCGGCGTGGTGTCTTCCAGGCCTGCACGTACGCGATCACGCGCGGCGTACCAGAACCCTGCGGCCTGCGTGCGCGTTGCCGCGCCAACCGAGTTCAACTCGCCCACCCAGTCCATGCGGTTGGCCAGCCAGAACCAGCCCTTGCTGCGGATCACGCCGGGCATGCCACTGCGCAACGCGCGCGCGAAACGGGCCGGATGGAACGGCCGCCGTGAACGGTAGACGAAACTGGCAATGCCGTACTCTTCGCTTTCCGGCGTGTGCTCGCCACGCAGCTCCTTCACCCAGCCCGGTGCGCGCTGCGCCCGCTCGAAGTCGAAGCGGCCGGTATCGAGCAGTTCCGTCAGCGGTACATCACCGAAGCTGGACAGCAGCAGCTTCGCATCGCGGTTGAGGCCGCGCAGCACGGCCAGCGTGTCCTGCACCACTTCCTCATCCACCTGGTCGATCTTGCTGACCACGATCACGTCAGCGAACTCGACCTGCTCGCAGAGCAGGTCGACTACCCCGCGGTCGTCGTCCGGTCCCGCCTGCTGGCCACGCTCGGCCAGGCGCAGGGTCGATCCGAAGTCGGCCAGGAAGGCACTGCCGTCGACCACGGTGACCATCGTGTCCAGCCGGGCGATGTCGCTCAGGCTGAAGCCCTGCTCATCGCGCACCGCGAAGGTCGCGGCCACCGGCATCGGTTCGCCGATACCGGTGGATTCGATCAGCAGGTAGTCGTAGCGGCCGCTGTCAGCCAGCCGCCGCACTTCCTGCAGCAGGTCCTCGCGCAGCGTGCAGCAGATGCAGCCGTTGCTGAATTCCACCAGCGTCTCTTCGGTGCGGCGCAGTTCGGCGCCACCGTCGCGCACCAGCTGCGCATCGATGTTGACTTCGCTCATGTCGTTGACGATGACCGCCACGCGCAGGCCCTCGCGGTTGCGCAGGATCTGGTTGAGCAGGGTGGTCTTGCCGGCCCCCAGAAAGCCGGACAGCACGGTGACGGGCAAGCGGCGGTCGGCGCGGGAAACAGTGTTCACGTCGGAGCGGTCTGGCTGCGGAAAAGAAATGTTACTGTATAACAATTGCTACGCAAGGAACCTCCCCCATGAAGTCCCCTTCCCCCGCACTGCTCGATGCCGGAGCCCTCGCCCTGTCGAGCCTGTGCCTGCTGCACTGCCTGGCGCTGCCCCTGCTTGCCGCCGCGTTGCCACTGTTCGGCGCCTGGGCCCAGGCCGAATGGGTGCATCTGCTGTTCGTGGCGATCGCCCTGCCGCTGACCGGCTACGCCCTGTGGCGGGCCGACCGCCGCCATCGCCTGCCCGTCATGGCCTGGACCGCGGCCGGTCTCGGCCTGGGCCTGCTGCTGGCCGGCGCGCTCGAGCTGCCTTCGCATGCCTGGGAAACGCCGCTGACCGTCACCGGCAGCCTGCTGCTGGCCGCCACCCACGTCTGGAACGCGCGGCGCCGGCACCGCCACTGCTGAGCATCGCCGACGGCCCGCTCGGCGTTACTTCCCGTAACGCCGCAACAGTTCGACCAGCACCTCGGCCTCCGCCGCCCGCTGCTGCGGGTCTTCAGCCCCGACCACATGCTCCTGCAGGTGCTCGTGCAGCAACTCCATCAACAGGCTGTGGGCCGCACCACGCACCGCCGCAACCTGCACCAGCACGTCCGCACAGTCGCCCGCTTCACCCTCGGGCCTGTCCAGCGCCTGCTCCAATGCCGCCACCTGGCCGCCAATGCGGCGCACCCGGGTCAGCAGCTGTTTTCGATTTCTGTGTACATGTGCCATGGGTGGATCGTATACCCTATGGGGGTATCAACTCCACCCGCCGGTCACTCCATGCATCTGGACACACTCGCCGCTGCCCGTCGCCACGACCATCGCTTCGACGATGGCAATCCCCTTGCCGAACGCAATACCCGCCGCGCCCTGTGGCTGACCGTCGGCATGATGCTGGTGGAGATCATCGGCGGCTGGTGGTTCAACTCCATGGCCGTGCTGGCCGACGGCTGGCACATGAGCTCGCACGCACTGGCACTGGGCCTTTCGGTGTTCGCCTACCGCTGTGCACGGCGCTACGCGCACGACCCGCGGTTCGCCTTCGGCACCTGGAAGATCGAGATCCTGGCGGGCTATACCAGCGCCATTGCCCTGCTGGGTGTCGCCGCGCTGATGGCCGCGCAGTCCGTGCAGCGGCTGTGGGTTCCCGCGCCGATCCATTACGACGAAGCCATCGCCATCGCCGTGGTCGGCCTGGGCGTGAATCTGCTCTGTGCGTGGTGGCTGCACGACAGCCCCGGCCACGCGCATCATGCGCATGGGCACGACCACGCGCATCATCACGGGCATCACCACGATCACGTTCATGCCCCTTCGCATGGCCACGATCTCAATCTGCGCTCGGCCTACCTGCACGTGCTGGCCGACGCGGCCACCTCGGTGCTGGCCATCGTCGCACTGCTCGGCGGCAAACTGCTGGGCCTCACCTGGCTGGACCCCGTGATGGGTCTGGTCGGCGCCGTGCTGGTCACGGTGTGGGCGGTCGGCCTGCTGCGTGACAGTGGCCGCATCCTGCTCGACGCGCAGATGGACGCGCCGGTGGTGGCCGAGGTCCGCGAGGTGATCGAGCAGGGCCCATGGCCGGCACGCCTGGCCGACCTGCACGTCTGGCAGGTGGGCCGGGGCAAGTACGCGGTCAGCGCCAGCGTGGTCACCAGCGACGCCCGCCTTGATGCCGATACCGTGCGCCAGGCGCTGGCGATCCACGAGGAGCTGGTGCACGTGACGGTCGAGATCCATCACAGCCCGTCCTGACAGCGCCGAGCCCTCGCCCCGGCTTCAGAGCTTCAGCATCATCCGCAGCAGGTACATCAGCAACGGCAGCGCACTCAGCACCGCGCCCACGATACCGATCCAGGGCCAACGCTCGCCCCGCACCCGCGACGCCACCGCCAGCCCGCATCCCACCAGTGCCGAGCCCAGCACGCCCACCCCCAGGCCCGCGGCGATGCCATTGCCTCCCGCGGCCACCGCCGCCTGTGCCGCAAGCGTGCCTGCAGCCCACCCCACGACCAGGCCCAATCCACTGGCCACACCGCACCACGGTGCCTTGCCCTGTGCCATTGCACGCGTCCTCTTGCCGAATTTCTGTACGGGCCACGCCCGCCTGCTGCCTACACTAGCCGCACCTGCCTCGTCGGGACATCCCATGCGCGCGCTTCGCCTGCTGCTGCCCGGTGCCCTGCTGCTGTTCACCGCCTGTGGTGGCGATGCACGGCTGCCGTTCTCCTCCGATGCCCTGCAAGGCTGCTTCGCCACCAGCCCGCGCAGGACCGCCGATTTCCGCATCGAGCGCGAAGGCAGCCAGTACTTCGTTTCCTTCAACCGCGATGGCCAATGGCAGCGCGACCCGAACGGGCTGCACAAGGCCACCTCCAGCGAGATCAGCCGCTACTTCCGCGACGATGCGGCACAGATCGACAGCGCCTTGATCCGCATGGCCGGCGGCTTCGGCCTCTTCCACTTCAACAGGGGCGCCACGCTGAAGGGCAAGGCCAGTGACAGCGACTACATGGCACTGATGCTGATCGGTGCCGGGCCGGTGTATGCGGTGAAGTGCGATTGATCGAAGTGCAGGGATTCAAGCGGATGAGGAAAGTTTCAAATTCGATCAGGCACAACTTCGGTCACAATCGAGATGCCGGATATTGTTGAGCCTACTGTCTCCGCCACCATGAAACGGAGACTCACACATGAGCAGACGCACGCTGATCCTATGTTTAGCGACGGCCATGGCTGTACCTGCGTTCGCAGAAACACCCTTGAGTGTCGACAGAACCGAGTTGGACTCCAAGGGCGAGATCATCATCGTTCGTCGTACAACGTGGCCAGACTTCGACGGAGCACACATCCAGGTTGATCAGCATCTCAAGCCAGATGGATTTGGACGCCTGATCTATCGATACAGTGACCAGTCGGAAGCCACCAAGCTCTATCATCAGGCCTTCTGCGCCTCCATGGATATGGAACCGTCTCAGGGGGAAGGGACGATTGAAGGGCCGGCGGCGGGCTGGGTATGCACTCGTGAGAACGCCCCCGGTAGTTCAGCCTCAAAATTGAACTGGAAGAGTATCGACTGGGTTACAGCAACTGCTCCGAATGGACGTGTGCCTGTGGGCATCTCCTACTACTCAACGGGCCAGATGAACGCAGAATGTTCTGTCGCCGGCGCCCGAACGGCCACACTTGGTGTTGACAATGGCAGATGCCACCTTAGCGATACACGTCATTTCTCATCCCCCTTCTCTCTCAGCGAGGGAATTGGCGTCATCTGCACCGTAAACGAGTCGCGATTCGTGAGCACCTCGCTGGATGTATGCATACCAAAGCAGTGCGCATCCAATCGCGGAACTCAGTTTGCCCAATAGGCCGTTTCTTCCTGGCGACCTTCATCCTTTCAATGAAGGTCGTCGCAGCAATGCACAGGGGTCCGACACCGCTCTTTCTATCCTTCATGGCAGCTGCGGTACCATGCCCTCCCCCGAACCGCCCGATGCCTGCCGTGCCCCACTACACCGGCCCTCTGCTGACCCGCGACAGCGCCGATGCCCTGCGTCGTGCCCATGACAAGGGCGCGCCCGAGTGGCAAGGCTCGCTTGACCTGGGGCGCAGCCAGGACAGCGTGGGGCTGGACGCGGAAGGCTTCCATTTCCGCGGCCAGCACTACCCGTGGCCGGGCAAGCTGAAGGACCGCACGCTGTACTACTGGGAGGGCGAAGACTTCGCCCCCATCTCACGCTACAGCGGTTCACTGATCAAACTGGTGCCTACCGAGTGGGGTGCGCCGACCTTCGAGATCGACGGCATCAAGATGCTGCCCACCTCGAAGCTGTCGCCGTTCGAGGACGCGCGCCGCAAGGTCGAGCTGGTTGCACCAGCGGGCAAGGCGCTGCTTGATACCTGTGGTGGGCTCGGCTACTTCGCCGCCTGCGCACTGGAGGCCGGCGTCGGCCAGATCCGCTCGTTCGAGAAGAACGCCGACGTGATGTGGCTGCGCACCCTCAACCCGTGGTCGCCCGATCCCGACTCGGCCGCTGCCGGCGGTCGCCTGCACTTCAGCCAGGGCGACGTCTCGCAGCAGATCGAGCAGATCGCCAGCAACAGCGTCGATGCGATCCTGCATGATCCGCCGCGCTTCGGCATCGCAGGCGAACTGTATTCGCAGGTGTTCTACGACCATCTCGCCCGCGTCCTGCGCAAGGGCGGCCGCCTGTTCCACTACACCGGCGCGCCCAACAAGCTCACCAGCGGCCGCGATGTGCCGCGCGAAGTGGCCAAGCGCCTGGAAAAGGCCGGATTCAAGGCCGAGCTCGCGCTGGACGGCGTGCTGGCGGTCAAGCGCTGAGCGCTACTCCGAATCCACCTTCGCCAGCGTCATCACCCACGCCGGCACCACCGGTTCGCCGGCATAGAAGTCCTTCGGCTTGTTCTCGGCCATCGCCCAGCGATGCAGCCAGCTGGGGCCGTAGCGGCCGTTGTAGCCTTCCGCGCCGCGCGCATAGGCGGGGTCACGCATGGCTTCTTCCAGCGTGATGAAGCGGTAGCCGCGCCGCCGGGTGGCCGCCACCAGTTCGGCGAAGGTGGCCGCGTTCAGTTCATTGGCATGCATCAGCCAGACCTGCGGCAAGGCATAGCCCAGCAGCGCCTGCGACTGCCGCTCGTAGTAGTCCAGCTTGTTGAGCATGTACGGCACATAGCCCTTGCGCAGCTGCGCCAGCGTAGCCTCGCGGGCTGCGGACGGCGGCTGTTCATTCATCACGTTGGCGTAGGCGAAGGCCCAGACCCATTCGCCGTTGTCCACCGTCACCGGCGCCACGCGGTACCTGTGGTCGCGGAAGAATCCGTCCATTGCCGCGCGGTCCTCGGCGGTCCGGCCCGCACGCAGATACGGATGGCGCATCCACTGTGGCCGCTGGCCGCGCTCGGCCAGCAGTGGCCGCAGCACCTGTTCGCCACGCAGGAAATCCTGCTGGAAGGCGGCTACGCCCTGCGCATTGAGGTCCATGTGCGAATAGGTGTGGTTGCCCAGCCCATAACCCGCGTCGAGCCAATCGCGCAGCATCTGCACCCGCGCCGGCTGCACCTGGCCATCAACCTCCAGCTTGTTCTCGTTGACGAAGCCCACCACCGGCACATCGGCCTGGCGGAGCTGCGCCATCAACGCCGCATGGCGCGTCTGCAGATCCGCAGGCAGGATGGTGTCCACGCGCGCCCACGGCAGATCATCAATGGTCACCGCGATGCGCCGGTCCACCTCCGCGGCGTGCACCGCCAGCGACAACAGCAGCAACGGCAGGGCACACAGCCACGTACGCATGGACCATCCTTGTGTCGGCAGGAACGCCGACTGTAGCCCAGCGCGCGAGCGCCGTCAGCGCCCCTCTTCCGCAGCCGCGGCCCGCCACAGCGCAACACCGCCTACCATCGCGGCCGTCAGCAGCGCCACCAGCACCAGGGCCAGGTCATCCGGATTGCGCTGCAGCGGCGCGTGCGCGCGGGTGAAAATATGGAAGACCACTTCCTGGGCCTGCTCCAGTGGCATGCGTCCCTGCTGGGTCAGATCGACCAGACACGCCGTCGGAGACAGCCTGACCACGCTGTTCCATGCGTCTTCGTACAGATGCAGGGTCCACGCCGCCAGCGCCATGGCGCTGGCATGCAGAGCCATCAGCCCAAGCGCGGTGGTGCGCAGGGGCCGCCGTACCCGGTGCCACCAATGCACGCAGATGGCCATCGCACCCAGCAGTGCGAGCACCATGCCCGCTACCGGCAACCACCGCAGTGGCTGCCAATCATCCAGCGCGCCGGCACGCGCCATCAACACTTCGGCCATCCGCAGTCGCGCCGCGGGGTCCGGGCCACCACAGGCAGCCGTCACCGGCTCCAGCAACAGATCCACGCGATGATGGAAATAGCCTGCGGCCAAGCCAAGGCCCAGCACGGCGACCACCTGCAGCAGAAGCAACATCAGTCCCGGGGCGCGCGTGCGGCCCTGAGGGAACGGAGTGGATGTCATCGTTACACTCGTGTCGGCGGTCTGTCATCCTAACCAAGCCGATCACGGCTGTCGGCTGGCGGATGCGACAACACGTGTGCTCGGCGGTACGATGTCCACCGAGGAAGAGCCGTTGCATGGAGTGCGCTGGATGCTGACGCTGTACCTGCTGGTGCATTACGGCACCGGCCTGTTGATGATCGCAGGGGCGGCCTACGCCGTGTCGCGTGTCATCCAGACCCAGCGCGCCAAGCTGCCACCAGTCACGCAATCCCTGCTGCCTACGGCCACACCACCGCGCCGTCGCGAACGCAAGGCACTACGGCGCCTGCAACGTCGTCATCCGCAGTGGAGCTACCACGTTGCCGCACCGGTTCCCCGCGCGTGGTACTTCATCGGCTGCATACCGATCTTCGCCACGGCAGCGGTATGGGCCGTCGCCATGCCGGACGGCGCACGCTTCCAGGTCATGGTTGAAAGCACCGTCGGCTACCCGGCGAGCATCGCCCAGGTGCGCCTGCCCGCATCCCGGCACGCCGCGCTGTTGCAGGCGTGGCAGCCTGTCATCGCACAGGGCGCACGCACGGTCGAGATGGACTACACCATCGGCCGCCCACCGCTGGCAATCCAGTCGCGCGATGTCCTGCCGGTACAGGTACGGCAGCAGGGTGACCTGCTGCAGGTCGCGTTCGCACAGCCGATGCAGACACACCGGCTGCAGGCCGCACTGACAGCGCGGGGCGCTCTGGCCGCAGGTGCGGTGCAGGTCCACCCACGCACGTTCGCACCTTGGCGCGAACGCGGTTGGACGCCCCTGCTCGCCCCTGCACCAGCGGGCCGCCCAACGCCGCGCTAACCGCGCGGCAGCTTGGCCGCCCACATGTTGTCGACCAGGTTCGGATAGGGTCGCCCGTTCTCCTCCGCACGCTGCCGCGCAGCGTCCTTCTGTGCAGGCGACAGCGGCTGCGACTTCTGGCCCTTCGGGTTGGGCTTCTTCCACGGTGGCGTGCGGGTCTGGCGCATGCGACGAGTGTAGAGGCCGGTTACTGCTTGAGGAAGTTCAGCAGCGCCAGATTGAAGTCGTCGGTGTGGCTGTTGTTGCAGCCATGCGGCGCGTTATGCAGCACCACCAGCTCGCTGCCACGTATGGCGCGCTGGGTGCGCTTGCCCGAGCCCTCCAGTGGCACGGTGGCATCACTGTCGCCGTGCAGCACCAGGGTGGGGACGCTCACCTTCTGCAGGTCGCGACGGAAGTCGGTAGTGGCAAACGCCTTCATGCAGCCCAGCGCCGCCGTCTGGTCGGACTGGTGGCACAGCGCGATCGCCGCCTGGCGCTCGGCCTCGGTAACCATCAGCTTGCCGTTGGCGCTGAAGAAATCGCGGGTGAAGCCATCGAAGAAGGCTTCGCGGTCCTGTTCCAGGCCGGCGCGCATCTCGTCCGCCTTGTCCTGGGTCAGCGGGCCCTCCGGGTTATCGTCGGTGCGCAGCAGGTAAGGGGGCACCGCAGCCGCGAACACCACACTGTGCAGGCGCGACTCGCCGTGATTGGCGATGTAGCGCGCCACCTCGCCGCCGCCCATCGAGAAACCGACCAGCGTGACCTCCTTCAGATCGCGTTGCTCGATGATGCCGGCCAGATCGGCCGCCAGCGTGTCGTAGTCATAGCCGTCGGCTGGCTTCTCGGAGCGACCGAAGCCACGCCGGTCATAGCTGATCACGCGGTAGCCCGCATCCCGCAGGATCGGCACCTGATCCTTCCACGCCTCGGCCGAGAGCGGCCAGCCATGGATGAGGATGACCGGGCGGCCCTCGCCGCCGGTGTCTTCGATGTGCAGCCGGATGGGGGAAGCAGGCATGGGAACTCCTGGTGAAAGGATGGCACCAGCCTAGGCAGCGCCGCCTGTGGCGACCGTGAGGGAATCCGCCCGCGCCATGACATGCCCTACACGCCTGGCGCCCGGCACCCGCACCCGGAATCCGGGCGTTCGTACCTGGCAGACGGGGCTTCGTCGCACCCGTGCGCTGACCGCCCCCGCAGCGTGCCACTGTGCGCCCGACATCCACGGAGACGCGCCATGCTGTTCGCCCTGCCCCTGCTCGCCGCCGGCCTTGCCGCCAGCCCTGCCCCGTCCGACACCCTGCGCGAGCAGATCCGCCAGGCCGATACCCAGCTGTTCGCGGTGGCGTTCGAGGCCTGCGATGCCGATCGGGCCGCGGCGATGACCACCGAGGACATGGAGTTCTTCCACGACAAGGACGGCAAGTCGGCCAGCAGCCGCGAGGACTTCCGGCGCAGCGTGGCCCGCATGTGCGACAACGCGCGCGAGGGCGGCTGGCGCCTGCGCCGCGAACTGGTGGACCGTTCGCTGCAGGTGTTTCCGCTGCACGACGAGCGTGCCTTGGAGATGGGCGACCATCGCTTCTACGAACGCGGCAAGGACGGTGTGGAGCGTTGGGTGGGGCAGGCGCGCTTCGTGCAGGTGTGGCGACGCGTGGACGGCACCTGGCAGGTGGAGCGGGTGATCAGCTATGACCACCGCGGGGTGGATTGAGGTTCGGGGTGGCAGGCGGCGGAGGGTCCACGCCGCCACTCTGGCGCCCACCTGGCGAAATCCCATGCCTGTAACAGGTGGCCGCGCCTTCCCAGCGCGGCCACCTCCAGCCGTTACAGCTGGATGCGCGCCACGCTCTCGTTCGCGTCCTTGGCATCCTTCTCGCCGTTCTTGATGCTCACGTACAGCACGTTGTTCTTGGCATCCAGCGCCAAGCTGTTCGGGTGGGTCGGCACCGGGTAGGAGGCCACCTTCTGGTAGCTGTCACTGTCGTACGCGGTCACCGTGCCGCCATCGCGGTTGGTCACGTACAGACGCTTGCGCGGTGCGTCCAGCAGGATGCCCAGCGGGCCGGCGTCGGTCGGGATGCTGGCCAGTTCCTTGCCGGTGGTGCGGTCGAGCACCAGCACGCGCTGGCCCGGGTGCTTGCTGGTGAAGCCCGCGCTGCTCTTGGTCATGTAGCTGCGGATCATCTCCGAGCCCTGGTCGGTCACGAACAGGCGCTTGCCGTCCGGGTGAAGCGCGATGTTCATCGGCTGCTCGGCGCTGATCTTGTGCTGGGCCACCACCTTGTTGGCGTCGGTGCCAACTACCACCAGGTCGGCCAGCAGGTTGCTGGTGTACACACGCTTGTTGGCGGCATCCAGCGCCAGGCCTGGCGCCTTGGCGTTGCCCAGGCCCGGAATGGTGTCGATCACTTTCAGCGTGGTGGTATCAACCACGAACAGCACGCTGCCCTCGCTGGAATGGCCGGTGACGTACAGACGGTTGGCCGGGCTGTCGACCACCAGTTCGCGCAGGTCGTGGGTGTAGGCGGCCTTGCCGTCCTTGCCGACCTTCTTCTCCATCAGCTGCACGATGCCGATGGCCTTGTTCTGGGCGGTATCGACCACGGTTACCGAGGTATCAACGGTGTTGCCGACGTACAGGCGGTTGTGGGCGTCATCCAGCACCACGCCGAACGCCTTGCGCTCCAGCGGGATGCGGGTTTCCACGGCCAGCGTGGCCGGGTTCAGGCGCAGTACCTGCGACGGGCCGGCGTCATCGCCGAAACCACCGGATGAGGCCACGAACACGGCGTTCTGGGTGGGGCTGTACGCCAGCTCGTACAGGCCCTTGGCGATGGCCTGGCGCTGCACGGCAGCGGGGGTGCTGGCGGCGGGCGCGTTATCGGCGAAGGCCGCCGGGGCGCCGACGCTGAGCGAAATGGCAAGGGCCAGGGCGGCCGAGCGGAAAGCGGAATGACGGAACATGCGAGCATCCTTGAAAGGGCACGGAAGGGTGTCCTGGCTCGCTGGGCCGTACGAAGACGGCCGTTCCGGCGTGTGCGCACGGAAAGGCTGGCTGGGTTAGCGGGGGGAATGGTAACAGGAGACAGGGAGGCGGGGTGGGATGCTGCACCGGGCACCCGCGCAATCGCTGCGAAATGCCTGTGTGCGCCCGCGTAGTGCCCGCGAGGGGGCATTCACGGTCGGCAAGGAGGCCGAGTTGGATTCACGGCCCTGGCGCCCTTCTAAGAATCCGGAGCACGGGTAGTCAACACATCCCCGACCAAGGGTCCATATTCAATGACACCGTCCTCTCCGCGCCGATACCTGATGCCCGCCCTGCAGGCAAGCGGTGCCATATCCCAAACCCATCCCTTGAGTTGGCGACGGGTATTCTCAGGCGAATAGAGCGGCATGTTCATGCGCAACCCGTGGTCCTCGCCCAGATCGAGCGTGCACATGACAGCGCCCTCGCCGTCGTGCTCTTCGTCGAGATCCGGATCGTCAACGTGAGTGATGGTCGCAAGGAGAGGTTCAACATGGATCAATGCTTGCAGCGCATGTGGCATATCCGTGAATGATGGTGCTGCGCGGCCATCGCTGGGCTCTTCTACGAATGGCACGTCCAGCGTGACGCAACGAAAGTAGTGTTCACTTCGCCCCATCACGCCACGCCCACCGATGGCGGTTGCCATGTCCGCCAACTCGTCGGCACGTAGCAGAAGGGTCGTGTCATCTGCACGCATCGCCACCAGTTCTTCATCATTGGCCTCACTGCCCAGAGAATCTTCCCGCAGGGTGACGTCGAGCGCGACAATGTCATCCCCCTCAGAATTGCTGGAAATCTCGTAGGAGCCGCTGTAAACGCGCATCTCGGTGCGCTCGAACGTCTTGTGATGAATGCGCCAGAACAGCAAGTGGTACTGGCCGCTCGGCTGCAGCGCCAGCAGCCGATGCCAGTCGATGTAGGAAGACAGATACAGCCCGGCGAGTCCCGGGCCTGTTGCAATGCCTTCGAACATGGAGCGATGTTCGACTGGCAGCGCGTCGGCTACTGTCGTCGGCTCGTCGGTCTTCGACTTGGGCAAATCAACGGCATCGCGAAGGCGGCGATGCATGTCGAGCGCATTGACCTTTGCGACCCTTAGCGTATGGGCCGAGAACAGCATCTGATCGACTTCATAAACTTCGCCGGGCGCGAGTGCTCCGCACGCTTCTCTTGCGGCCCGAGCCAACGCCGGTGAAATGAGCGTTTCGAGTGCCTCCTGCTCGCAAAGGAATGTGTTGAAGAAGTCATCCAGACTCCACGCCAAGTCACCCGTCTTCTTTGACACGGGATCGATGTAGGCCACGTCTTCGTCGGCTTCCGACAGTTTTCGGTAATAGAGAAGTGTGCCGAAAGGCGTCAGCGCGATGGGAATGCGCCGTACGGAATCGGGTGGCGAAACAATCCAGCGATCAAGCACGGATTGCCATTGCCGGGGATCGATCAGCGCGAGCTGAAGGTCGCCATAGAATCCGAGACCTTTCCGGCGCCACAGATCGAGAAGGCTGGCGGGGAGAACACCCTCATAGGCGGAAACACGCTTATGGGGAGCCGGCGAAACCTGCCGCGACGGCCGATGCGTCTTGACGAAGCGATGTGGGGTGAGGCGGCGAGGAAGGACCAATGCATCTGTTCCTGTCATCAGACGTATGCCCAGTATCCTGCCCTCCCCGTTTGAGGATGACCATGACCAGAATCGACGCCGCATGGCTGGAAGCGTTCGACAAGGAGTTGCTGCATCTGTTCGCCATCGACCTTGGCAATACCGGCATGGACGAGTATCTGCTGGCTTGCTACGCGGACCTTCCGCCACGCGAGGCGGCACTCGCATTCGGAAGCGATTACGACCTGGAGCGCGACGATGCCCTGTGGCCTCGGCCGGGACTGGAGCCCTAACGTTAAGCCGTGTCGCAATTGCCACGCTTTCTCTATCAGCCCTTTGTGTCGGGTGTCGCTTTTGGGGCCTTGCACGGCGCCAAAGCGTGCTTTCTGCTGCGCATTCGGGCCGTAACTTAACAACGGCGGAAACCGCCGCACCACAGGGGTTCCGCCGCATTGGAGTCGTGTAACAATGCCGTAAGCGTCAGCACTTGTGGCCTCTGCGGCCCACGGTTCCTTGGCATCTCGCAGCCATGCGAGTACACCTTTGCATGCCACCTCACACAGGGTGGCGCGGGCGTCGAAAACCCGGTCAACAACCATGTGTTTGCGCTTGTCAGTCGGCGTCACGTTTACGTGGCGCCGGCTGGCAATCCGTTCGCGTTCCATGGCGGACGGTGCGTGGGGGCCTTCGGGCCCGCCGGATTGGTTGTTGACCGGTTTTCGAGCCACGCATCGTCCCGCCACCTTCATCGGTGGCGGTGCTATCTGTTCTGTACGGAGCATTGCCATGAACGAATCGAATTTCCGTTCCCTGCACGCGCAGTACGATCCGGCCAATTCCGAGCCCGAGCGCGACGCACCCACCGATCCCAACGGATTTGTCTCGACCCTGCGTCGCATCGGAAAGGGTGCGGCCGCAGATGGACAGCCGTGGCCGGAGCGGCATCAATTGCCTGGGCGTTGTCTTCAGCTGGCGGATGCGGACTGCGCGCTAGCGGGATTGCGCGTGGTGGCAGAGTTGATGCTGGCTGCGGAGCGCACGCGGCAGAATGGCGCGCCCGAGGAGTACGTGGGGGATCGGGTAATGGAGGGATTGAAGATGGCTTGTGTGGCGTTGACTGCGCAGGCTACTGAAAGGTTGCATTGTGCTGATTAGGTACCTACATGTGCACACGCGACGCTTAAAAAACCGGAACGTGCTGAGTGGCAACCCGCGCACGAGGCAATCCGACTTTAACCCCAGAATAGGACGGCGCCCAACTTCTAATGGGCAGCCCATCCATGGAACAGCCGCACCTATCTCCAGGAGGAAATAGGTGCTCATCCCGGGATTAAACGCATTGGATAAACGCCAATCAATCTGCGTATCGACAGCTAATCAGCGCCACCCTCTAACCCGGCGGGACACTGCAATGTTGTCGACAGATGGATAGTCTCTCCTATCCGCCGGCAAGGCTATGTACGGATTAAGTCCCGCAACGAAAGACTCTAAGCCACCACCGAGATTAAGGCCCTGCAATTCTATAATTCTACTATCACTAACTTGAACTGAGTAATCCTCCGCCACCGACACTAGATTCGAATCATAAGCCCTGTGATGAATCGCGCACAATGCAATTCCATTGCAAGTCAAGTCTGTACTAGAGGGCACGGCGACGGGAACGATATGAGCCGCCTCGATCAGCTTTAACTGAACTCCACACATTGCGCATCGATTCGAGTACGCCGTCAACACCCTGCGACTAAAGTCCGCCTCGCGATATGCTCTGACTATAGTCGAAGTAACGCGCGCGCGATCTACTTGCCCGCCTCGCTCCTGCGCGGCGAGATGCTGAATGTCGTTTAGAACATTAAGCTCTTGAATACTGCCATTGTGAATATCACTTGCATTTAACGCGTACTCTGCCAGAAGCTCCGGCCTGAATGCCGCCACTATTTCACCGTTCGCCCTCTCCCCCACGGCAAATCCATTATGATATGCGCCTCGGAGGACTTCTTCTCTAATCTGCGCAGAGGGTGAGCTCGAGTTTTGCCCCTCGTGTCTCCCAATATCCCAAGCAGCAAAGACACCAAATGGCGCATACCAGCCAAGAAGCAGTGCAATCTCGCCGTCACTATAGGCCGGAACCGAACCAGTAAACTGAATTCTATATTCGTCAGCAGCACGCGCAGCGCCGCCGCCATGCGTGCAATTCCAGATGAATATTCTAAGATTCTCCCGGCCGCGCCCCTGCCTCTCCAATACGACCCCAAAGGGCTTCCGAGAATTACCAATGAAATAATTCCACCCTGACAACTGAATGGAATCGCATATCAAGGACAATAGCTGTTTAGCGCTCAAGAGCCCAGAAGCTGGCACAACCCCTCCCAAATTAAAGGTGCAAAAAAACTAGCTAGCGCCCTTACTTAAGCGCTCAAACAAAACCCTACCAAAACTCTCCGCCACTAATGGAGGGACGGCATTTCCAATCTGTCTCCATTGACGCTCAATTGTGCCCTCAAGCACAAACGAGTCGGGAAACGATTGAAGCCGTTTTATTTCCTCTATCCTAAGGATTCGATTGCGCCAATGGAAGGGCCCCATATTATTCGAGCGTCGCGCCTGAATGGTCCAAGAAGGAAGATCATGGCCCAGTTTCAGCA
>NZ_JASGBV010000083.1:0-7873 GCF_030053245.1 Stenotrophomonas sp. RS-48 | reverse complement strand
GTTAGCTCAGTTGGTAGAGCAGTTGACTCTTAATCAATAGGTCCAAGGTTCGAATCCTTGACAGCCCACCAGACGAAAGCCACTTGGTCCTCCAGGTGGCTTTTTTCTTGGGTGTTCAGCGGCTGCCGGACGGCTCTGCGAGTGTGCCGATGGACACCAGGCGCCTTCCTGCTTCATGCACCATCAACGGCAGGGCCCAGCTCAGCACCAGCAGGCTCGGCACCATCACCAGGGGCGATGCCAGCTGCATGAGCGCAGGCACCAGCAGCGACAGGCGGAACACCGCGGGTGACAGCGTCACCAGGTAGCTGCGCAGCATCCATCGCCGGTGCTGCTGGACGTCGCCACGCCGGATGCTGCGATAGCCGCAGAATGATGTGACCAACCACGCCAGGCCGGTCGCAGCGAACGCCATTTTCAGTGCCAGCCAGCCCTGGGTGGTGGCGATCAGGCCGGCGACAGCGGCGCTCCCCAGCAGGATGCCGGCCAGGTAGATCCGTCCCAGCCAGCGATGCAGCCGGGGACGGTGTCGCCGCAGGGGACCGATGAACTGCGTGGCGCCAGCCAGCATGGCCAGGCTGCCGCCGGCGACATGCAGCCACAGCCAGTTGCGACGCTCCCAGAACATGCCATAGGCCTCGGCGCTGACCTGCCCGTAGCGCTGTGCGGTGACCCACAGGAAGTGCAGCGCGACTGCAAGACCGAGCAGCCAGACGAGTGTGGACCAGCCGGGCATCCGGGCCTGCAGGGGCGTGCGGAGTGGGGTGCGTTCCATCGGGGCAGACCGGGTGGCGGCAACGGCACGAGTCTACGCGCACGTGCCGGCGCCTGCGCGTGGGTGCCTGGACTACGTATTCAGGTTTGTCACGCCTTCCGCTTTGTGCACCCGCCTGCGACAATGACGGCCTGTGCCGGCCACGCGAAAGTGGCGGAATTGGTAGACGCCCTGGATTTAGGTTCCAGTGCCGCAAGGCGTGGGGGTTCGAGTCCCCCCTTTCGCACCAGTGCCGGCCTGCCTCCGCCTCCGCCGGGCGTTCCCGAGGCGCTTGCCCGGCCTGCGCTGGCAGTGCACGCCGAATTGGGCGAAACTAAAGGGCTGCGGCAAGCAGGCGCGTCCCGGACGCCGTCACCTTACAACCGTTTCATCCATCATCGAGCCGGAGGCCAGAGCGCCACCGGTGGCAGGAGTCAACATGCAAGCTTCGATCGAATCCATCGGCAACCTGGAACGCCGCCTGAGCTTCTCGCTGCCGGAAGACCGTCTGCAGAGCCACATCAACGGCCGCCTGGGCGAAATCGCCCGTACCACCCGCATCAAGGGTTTCCGTCCGGGCAAGGTGCCGGCCAAGGTGATCGAGCAGCGCTTCGGCGCGCAGGTCCGTGGCGAGGCGCTGGACGGCCTGCTGCGCGAAACCTTCGATGCGGCCGTGCGTGAGCACGATCTGCGCATCGTCGGCAGCCCGCGCATCGACAAGGGCGACGAGGGTGAGTTCTCCTTCGTGGCCACCGTGGAAGTGGTGCCGGACTTCGGTGACATCGACGTCAGCAAGCTGACCGTGGTGCGCCACACCGCCGAGATCACCGACGCCGACATCGACCAGATGATCGAGAACCTGCAGAACCAGCGCCGCACCTGGGCACCGGTTGCGCGTGGTGCGCAGGATGGCGACCTGGTCGCGGTCGAAACCTGGTCCCAGGCCGGCGAAGAGCGCCTGCCGGCCGAAGGCACCGAGAAGGGTTCGATCGTGCTCGGCCAGGGCATGATGTTCGAGACCATCGAAAAGGGCCTGGTCGGCCTGGCCAAGGGCGAGGAAAAGACGCTGGACGTCGATTTCCCGGCCGACTGGCGCGTGCCGGTGCTGGCCGGCAAGACCGTGCAGGTCACCGTCAAGGTTGCCGAAGTGTCCGAGCCGGTGGTGCCGGCGGTCGATGAGGCCTTCATCAAGAGCTTCGGCGTGAAGGGCGGTGATGTCGAGCAGTTCCGCAGCGACATCCGTGCCAACCTGGAGCGCGAGCTCAAGGGCGCGCTGATGAACCGCCTGCGCCGTGAAGTGGGCGAGCAGCTGATCGCCGCCTATTCCTCGGTGGAAATGCCGCCGCGCCTGGTCGAGAACGAAGCCCGCGCGATGCTGGCCCAGCAGGTCGAGCAGATCCGCCGCAGCGGCCGCAACCCGGGCGAGATCCCGGCCGATGCCCACGAAGGTTTCAAGGACGCCGCCGCCAAGCGCGTGCTGGTCGGCCTGCTGGTCGGCGAAGTGGCGCGCACCAACGATCTGCGCCTGGAGCCCAAGCGCCTGAACGAAACGCTGCGTCTGATCGCCTCGACCTACGAAGAGCCGGAGCAGGTCATTGAGATGTACCGCAACGACCCCCAGCTGATGTCTGGTCTGCAGAACCGTGTGATGGAAGAGCAGGTGATCGACTGGATCGCCGAGCGCGCCCAGCACACCGAAGAGAAGCTGTCGTTCCAGGACGCGATCCGCCAGTAAGTCCGGGCGGATCACCGTATGCCCCGCGCCCCTGCCGGCGCGGGGTTGTTTCCCCCCAAGATAGGTACCTCACGTAATGGACAACCGAACCAAAGCCCTGAACCTGGTTCCGATGGTGGTCGAGCAGACCAGCCGCGGCGAGCGTGCCTACGACATCTATTCGCGCCTGTTGAAGGAGCGCCTGATCTTCCTCGTGGGCCCGATCGACGATCACATGGCCAACGTGGTGGTGGCGCAGTTGCTGTTCCTGGAATCGGAGAACCCGGAAAAGGACATCAACATCTACATCAACTCGCCGGGTGGCGTGGTCACCGCCGGTATGGCGATCTACGACACCATGCAGTACATCAAGCCGAATGTGAGCACCACCTGCATCGGCCAGGCGGCCTCGATGGGTGCCCTCCTGCTGGCTGCAGGTGAAGCCGGCAAGCGCTATGCGCTGCCCAATTCGCGCGTGATGATCCACCAGCCGCTGGGGGGGTACCAGGGCCAGGCGACGGACATCGACATCCACGCGCGCGAGATCCTGACGCTGCGTTCGCGCCTGAATGAGATCCTGGCCCGCCACACCGGCCAGTCGCTGGAAACGATCGCTCGCGATACCGAGCGCGACAACTTCAAGAGTGCGGTCGAAGCGCAGGCCTACGGCCTGGTCGACCAGGTCCTGGAGCGTCGCCCGGATGAGTCGGTCCAGGCGGGTTGAGCCGCCTTCACGGGGCCAGGCAGGCCTCGTTCCTGCAGGGTCGGGCGGGACTGGTGTCCCTCCGGCCCTGTGCTATTCTCGAATCGAACCCCCGTTCAGCGGGTGGGGTAACTGGGTAAGCGAAGCATGAGCGAAGACCGCCAAGGTCGTTCCACGGACACCGGCAAGATCCTCTACTGCTCTTTCTGCGGCAAGAGCCAGCATGAAGTGCGCAAGCTGATTGCGGGTCCGAGCGTGTTCATCTGCGATGAATGCGTGGAGCTGTGCAACGACATCATCCGCGAAGAACTTGAGGAAAAGGCGCAGTCGGCGCGCAGCTCGCTGCCGAAGCCGCGCGAGATCCTCGAGGTCCTCGACCAGTACGTGATCGGCCAGAACCGTGCCAAGCGCACCCTGGCCGTGGCCGTATACAACCATTACAAGCGCATTGAGAGCCGGCAGAAGAACGACGACGTCGAGCTGGCGAAGTCGAACATCCTGCTGGTCGGTCCGACCGGTTCGGGCAAGACCCTGCTGGCCGAAACCCTGGCCCGCCTGCTCAACGTGCCGTTCACCATGGCCGACGCCACCACGCTGACCGAAGCCGGTTACGTGGGCGAGGACGTGGAGAACATCATCCAGAAGCTGCTGCAGAAGTGCGACTACGACGTCGAGAAGGCGCAGCAGGGCATCGTCTACATCGATGAGATCGACAAGATCTCGCGCAAGAGCGAGAACCCGTCGATCACCCGCGACGTGTCCGGCGAAGGCGTACAGCAGGCCCTGCTGAAGCTGATCGAAGGTACCGTGGCCAGCGTGCCGCCGCAGGGCGGTCGCAAGCATCCGCAGCAGGAGTTCCTGCAGGTGGACACCAAGAACATCCTGTTCATCTGCGGCGGCGCGTTCGCCGGCCTGGACAAGGTGATCCAGGCCCGTTCCACCGACGTGGGCAGCATCGGCTTCGGCGCCAAGGTGAAGAGCGCCGAGCGCAAGCAGGAAGTGGGCAAGCTGCTGGCGGAAGTCGAGCCGGAAGATCTGATCAAGTTCGGCCTGATTCCCGAGTTCGTCGGCCGCCTGCCGGTGGTGGCGACCCTGGAGGAGCTGGACGAGCCGGCCCTGATCAAGATCCTGACCGAACCGAAGAATGCGATCACCAAGCAGTTCAAGAAGCTGTTCGAGATGGAGAACGTCGAACTGGAGTTCCGTCCGGACGCCCTGTCGGCCATCGCCCGCAAGGCGCTCAAGCGCAAGACCGGCGCCCGTGGCCTGCGCACCATCGTCGAATCGGTGCTGCTGGACACCATGTACGACCTGCCTTCGCAGGAAAACGTCAGCAAGGTGGTGGTGGACGAATCGGTGATCGAGCACAAGTCCGAGCCGTACCTGATCTACCAGACCCCGGCGGCCCCTGAACAGAAGGCCGCAGGCGCCGAGTGATTCTTCCAAGTTGTTGATTGGAAAGAATTTTAAAGGAATGCCTTGCATCTGAAAGCCGATGGCCCCATAACGGGGCCATCGGCTTTTTTTGTCTCCGGAAGATGTCCTCCCGGAGGCGGTTTTCCCCTTCCCTGGAGCCCCCATGGCCCGTTCCCCAAGTGAAACCCTCGACCTGCCGGTCCTGCCGCTGCGCGACGTAGTGGTGTTCCCGCACATGGTCATCCCGCTGTTCGTCGGCCGTGACAAGTCCATGCACGCGCTCGAACAGGCAATGGAGGCAGACAAGCGCATACTGCTGCTCGCACAGAAGTCCGCCGAGACCGACGACCCGCATGCGGCCGATCTCTACCAGGTCGGTACGCTGGCGCAGGTGCTGCAGCTGCTGAAGCTGCCCGATGGCACGATCAAGGTGCTGGTCGAAGGCCT
The DNA here is from genome assembly GCF_030053245.1 of Stenotrophomonas sp. RS-48. Classification (NCBI taxonomy): domain Bacteria; kingdom Pseudomonadati; phylum Pseudomonadota; class Gammaproteobacteria; order Lysobacterales; family Lysobacteraceae; genus Stenotrophomonas; species Stenotrophomonas sp. RS-48. The sequence goes on along the minus strand of NZ_JASGBV010000083.1, from coordinate 2,839 downwards.
CTCGCGCGTGCAGGTGACCCATGTCGACGAACGCAACGGTTCGCTGCACGGCCAGGCCGTGGAGATCGACGCTGCGGACGAGCGCGAGCCGCGCGAGATCGAGGCGATCGCCCGCTCGCTGATGTCGCTGTTCGAGCAGTACGTGAAAACCAACCGCAAGCTGCCGCCGGAGCTGCTGCAGACCCTGGCCGGGATCGACGAGCCTGCGCGCCTGGCCGATACCATCGCCGCCCACATCAGCGTGCGCCTGGCCGACAAGCAGCGCCTGCTGGAAACGCTGGCCGTCGGCGAGCGCCTGGAGATGCTGGTCGGCCTGGTTGACGGCGAGATCGACGTGCAGCAGATGGAAAAGCGCATCCGCGGCCGCGTGAAGTCGCAGATGGAGAAGAGCCAGCGCGAGTACTACCTCAACGAACAGATGAAGGCCATCCAGAAGGAACTGGGTGACCTCGACGACGCGCCGGGCGAGCTGGAAGAGCTGGCCCGCAAGATCGCCGAAGCGGGCATGCCGAAGGCCGTGGAAGCCAAGGCGCGCAACGAACTGAACAAGCTCAAGCAGATGTCGCCGATGTCCGCTGAGGCGGCGGTCGTGCGCAATTACCTGGAGTGGCTGCTGGGCGTGCCGTGGAAGAAGCGCACCAAGGTGCGCAAGGACCTGAAGGCCGCGCAGGACACACTCGATGCCGACCATTACGGCCTGGAGAAGGTCAAGGAGCGCATCCTTGAATACCTGGCGGTGCAGTCGCGGGTGAAGCAGATGAAGGGCCCGATCCTGTGCCTGGTCGGGCCGCCGGGCGTGGGCAAGACTTCGCTCGGCCAGTCCATCGCCAAGGCCACCAACCGCAAGTTCGTGCGCATGTCGCTGGGCGGCGTGCGTGATGAGGCCGAGATCCGTGGCCACCGTCGCACCTACGTCGGCTCCATGCCGGGCCGCATCGTGCAGAACCTCAACAAGGTCGGCAGCAAGAACCCGCTGTTCGTGCTCGACGAGATCGACAAGATGTCGATGGACTTCCGTGGTGATCCCTCCTCGGCGCTGCTGGAAGTGCTCGATCCGGAGCAGAACAACGCATTCAACGATCACTACCTGGAAGTGGACCTGGATCTGTCGGAAGTGATGTTCGTGGCCACCTCGAACTCGCTCAACATTCCGGGCCCGCTGCTGGACCGCATGGAAGTGATCCGCATCCCCGGTTACACCGAGGATGAGAAGCTCAACATCGCGACCCGCTACCTGGTGCCCAAGCAGATCAAGGCCAATGGCCTGAAGCCGGAGGAACTGGAAATCGGCAGCGATGCGATCCAGGACATCGTGCGCTACTACACCCGCGAGTCGGGCGTTCGCAATCTGGAACGCGAGATCGCCAAGATCTGCCGCAAGGTGGTGAAGGAGATCGCGCTGGCAGGCCCGCAGCCGGTGAAGGCCAGAAAGGGCGCGAAGAAGGCCAAGGCGCTGGTCACGGTGACCGGCAAGAACCTGGACAAGTACCTGGGCGTGCGCCGCTTCGATTTTGGTCGCGCCGAGGAAGAAAACGAGATCGGCCTGGTCACCGGCCTGGCCTGGACCGAAGTCGGTGGCGACCTGCTGCAGATCGAATCGACGCTGGTACCGGGCAAGGGTCAGTTGATCCTGACCGGCCAGCTTGGCAACGTGATGAAGGAATCGGCTTCGGCGGCGCTGTCGGTCGTGCGTTCGCGCGCCGATCGTTTCGGCATCGACAGCGACTTCCTGCAGAAGCACGACGTGCACCTGCACGTTCCGGACGGTGCCACGCCGAAGGACGGCCCGAGCGCCGGCGCGGCGATGGTGACCTCCCTGGTCTCGATGCTGACCAGGGTGCCGGTGCGTGCCGATGTGGCGATGACCGGCGAAATCACGCTGCGTGGGCGGGTCACCGCCATCGGTGGACTGAAGGAGAAGCTGCTGGCTGCCCTGCGTGGCGGTATCCGCACGGTCATCATTCCCGAAGAGAACCGCAAGGATCTGGCCGACATCCCGGCCAACGTCACCCGTGATCTGAAGATCGTGCCGGTGAAGTACATCGAAGAAGTGCTTGATCTGGCGTTGGAGCGTCCGCTGGCACCGAAGAAGGCGCGCAAGAGTGCGCAGCGCGTCACGGTACGTAGCAAGGCGAAACCGAGTGGGAACGCGCGCGTCAAGCACTGACGCGCGTTGCCGAATGGCCTGAAACCCGCGTCGTTGCTGGCTTTCCAGCTTGCGTGGGGGTAGGGCCACTGGTATAAAAGCAGCACTCGCAAATGAGTGATCGCTGTTGGCGATCTCTGAATCGGCGAACCGTTTCCACATGGCGATCGCGCGCAGATGGCGTGCGGTTGCTTCCCTGTCGAATCCGCGGAACCCACCGCCAAAGGAGTTGTAGAGAATGAACAAGACCGAATTGATCGACGCCGTTGCTGAAGCTGCCGACCTGACCAAGGCCGAGTCCAGCCGCGCTGTCGATGCCGTCGTTGCTGCCATCACCAAGGCGCTGAAGGACGGCGATGCGGTCACCCTGGTTGGCTTCGGTACCTTCCAGGTCCGCGACCGTGCAGCCCGCACCGGCCGCAACCCGAAGACCGGCGACACCATCAAGATCGCTGCTTCGAAGAATCCGTCCTTCAAGGCTGGCAAGGCCCTTAAGGATGCTGTAAACTAAGCGGCTCGCTGGGGTGCTTAGCTCAGCGGTAGAGCGTCTCCTTTACACGGAGAGGGTCGGGGGTTCGAAACCCTCAGCACCCACCACAGCACCGCGGTAAAAGTTTGAGTGTGGAGCGGTAGTTCAGCTGGTTAGAATGCTGGCCTGTCACGCCGGAGGTCGCGGGTTCGAGTCCCGTCCGC
>NZ_JASGBV010000082.1:0-73602 GCF_030053245.1 Stenotrophomonas sp. RS-48 | reverse complement strand
TGGGGGCTTGGCCGCGGCATCCATGCCGCGGACACTCCCGCAACCGGACCCACCCCGCCTTCGACAGTTTTCCGCTATCTGTCGGAACGGCGTACTGCTCTGGTAGGTGTCGACCTTGGTCGACACGGTAGATCCACGCCATGCATGGATGAATTCACTCGATATCTGACAGATGTGTCGACCAAGGTCGACACCTACCAACAGCCGCGTGAACCTGTCGAAGGTGGGGCGGTGTCGGAATGCGCGCTGTTGCTGTTGCTCCGGCTTTGGTTTCGGCGGGTGCAGGGCGCAGCCCTGCCGAAGAACACACATAAAAAAACAGCAGGCCGAGGCCTGCTGTTTCGGTGTAATGGTGCGCCCGGAGAGATTCGAACTCCCGACCGCCTGGTTCGTAGCCAGGTACTCTATCCAACTGAGCTACGGGCGCGCGGTACACAATCAAATTTTACTTCATTTCCAGCGGCGGATGCCGGAAACCTGTCGAGTGGTGCGCCCGGAGAGATTCGAACTCCCGACCGCCTGGTTCGTAGCCAGGTACTCTATCCAACTGAGCTACGGGCGCCCTGCGACAGGAGCGGAATTATGCGGATGTCGGCGCGTACCGTCAACCGTTTTTGTGAAGATTTTCATCCAGCTGAATGAAAAATTGGTGGGCGACCGCCTGTGGCGCCTTCATCCACGCGAAGTGGTCGGCACGCGTGCCCAGTTCCCCGTCGGACAGCACATGCAGGTGTGATGCCACATTCGGCAGTTTGTCCAGCAACGCCTGCATCGAACCGGTCGGTGCCAGCCAGTCGTGTTCCATCACCACGGCCTGCGCGCTGCCATGCACGCGTGCCATCTGCGCATCGAGATCCTCGGTCATGCCCGCGGCTGCGTAATGGTTGCTCAGGCCCACCCGCGACCAGTCGGCAATCAGGCCGCGTGCTTCGGTGCCCCCAAAGCCCAGGCGCCGGCCGTGCAGCACGCCCTGGCGGCGGGCGATCCAGGGCAGGAAGCGGTACACCAGCGGCAGAAGCCATCCGCGCGGAGGCGGAAACGTACGCCAGAACGGCGTGCCACTGGCGGCCAGCCACAGGTGCTCGAAGTGCTGCGGTTGCCGTCCTGCATGCACGCAGGCCAGCTGCCCACCCAGGCTGTGCCCACCGATGATCCAGGGCAGCGCGCCTTCGCCGGCATCGGCGTTGGCGAGCAAAGCCTGGCTGGCAGGCAGGTCCTGCTCGAGCACTTCACGATAGCCCCAGTCCTGCGTGCGCGAAGGGCGCAGTGAACTGCTGCCGTTGCCACGCCACTCGTGCAGGTAGACCGCGATGCCTTTCGCAGCCAGGGCCTGTGCCAGTGGCAGGTAGTGGCGCGCGGCCACGCCCAGTGCGGGGAGCCATAGCAGCCGCGCCAGCGGCTGCTCGGGTACGCAGGCCATCACCTCGAAGCGATGGCCGTCGCCGCATTCCACGGCCAGTGTCCGTGATGGCAGGCTCATGCGTGGGGCGCTGCGCCGAAATGATCCAGCACGCGCACATCGCTGCGCCCCGGCATGTAGCCCAGTTGCAGCCCGCGTGCCACGTAGTCGATCGATGCTTCGCAGGCGTTGGCCAGGCTCAGGCCATTGCACAGCTGCGCGGCGATGGCCGAGGCCAGTGTGCAGCCGGTGCCGTGGGCATCCAGCGGCAAGCGCGCGTGACTGAATTCCTCGCTGCTGACGCCATCGAAGTAGCGATCGATCACGCGGTTGCCCTCGTGCAGGTGGCCGCCCTTGAGCAGCACCGCGCCGGCCCCGAGATCCAGCAGTGCCGACGCAGCCCGCTCGGCGTCGTCTCCATCGCCGATCGTGCGGCCCACCAGCAGTTCTGCCTCCGGTGTGTTGGGAGTGACCAGCGTGGCCAGCGGAAGCAGACGCTCGCGCATTGCCTGCAGCGCGCTGTCTTCCAGCAGGCGCGCACCACTGGTGGCGACCATCACCGGATCCAGCACCACATGTGCGGGCCGGTGACGCTGCAGCGCATCGGCCACGGCGTGGATCACCTCGGCATTGGCCAGCATGCCCAGCTTCACCGCGTGGATGTCGAAATCATCGAAGCACGCGTCGAGCTGCGCGCGCAGGAATTCGATTGGCGGCACATGCACGGCGGTGACACCGCGGGTGTTCTGCGCGGTCAGTGCGGCGATCGCGGAGAGGCCATGCACGCGGTGTGCGGCGAAGGCCTTCAGGTCGGCCTGGATGCCGGCGCCTCCGCCGGAGTCGGAGCCGGCGATGGTGAGGGCGGAAACGGGAGTGGTCGGGCTCATGCGACGATTGTGCCGTGGTCACCGGGATGGGGGTAGTGCCGGCTACGGGCTGCCGGCAGGGGCGGACGCCTCATGCTGCGCGTGCGTGCGGCGACGCTCAGTACCGCCAGCGTACCCATTGCTGGTACAGCACATAGACCAGCCCGGTCGCGCCGGTCAGCAGCGCGGGGGCAAGCAGGGCATCGTACTGCCAGCGCAGGAACAGCCACGCACCCATCACGCCACCGGCCAGGAAGCCGCTGATGATCAGTCCGCTGAGCGTCAGCCGCCGCACCTGCAGCGGCAGCCCGCGCAACAGATGGCCCAGGCCGATGCCAAGATCGGTGAACATGCCGCTGAGGTGGGTGGTCCGTATCACCGCGCCGCTGAAGGTGGTGGCCATCGCGTTCTGCAACCCGCAGGCCATCGCTGCCGACAACGCGCCCCAGATCTGCTGCTGCTTGAACAAGGGAATGGCGGCCAGCAACAGCGCCGATTCCAGTGCCAGAGCGACGCCATAGCGCCGGCCGAGCTGCAGTGCGCTGTCCTGGATCAGCAGCCCGCTGAGCATCGCACCCAGCGAAAAAGCGATCAGCAGGCCCCACAGGTGCCCGACCGCGCGCCAGTCGCCCTGCGCCAGTGCCATGCCGAGCTGGCTGGTACTACCGGTCATGTGGCTGACGGCCTGATGCTCGAAGCCCAGAAAGCCGACCACGTTGACCATGCCGGCCACGCACGACAGCGCTACGGCACCGATCCAGACCCAGGTGGGAAGGCGTATGCCCATCGGCGCGACCCTCAGGGACCGCCGAGACCGCCGTTGAACTGCAGCTCGCTGAACGCACCGGTGGCCGGGTCGAACACCGCGCCCCAGAACTGCTTGCCACCATCGCAGACGCGGATGGCCTCGCGCGCCGGCTTGATGCCGCTGTCGTCAGGCAGGCGGAACGCATTGATGTAGATCAGGCGCTTGCCAGCGCTTTCGATGCCGACGTACTGGCGGTCGAAGTCCAGTACGTCGGGCACCTGCGCCTGCAGCGAAGGCAGTGCGGCTTCCAGCTGGTCCACCTGTTGCCGGCTGGGGGCCCAGTAGCCGGTGACGCGGCCGGCATCCCGGCCCGGGCTGTGCCGCGAGCAGGTGTCGAGCACCTGCGCGGCGACGATCGGCCGGGTGACCACCCACGACTGGCCGGTGCGTTCGGCGGTCGGCACGCTGGCCGGCCCGCGGGTGGTGGTGCAGGCACCAAGGACGGCTGCGAGGGTGATCGCAGCCGTCGGCAGCAGCAGGCGGGCAGAACGGTTCACAGCACCTCCGAAGCGTAATCGGCCAGCCGCGAGCGTTCGCCACGGCGCAGGGTGATGTGCGCACTGTGCGGCCAGTTCTTGAAGCGGTCCACCGCGTAGGTCAGGCCGGATGTCGTCTCGGTCAGGTACGGGGTGTCGATCTGCTCGACGTTGCCCAGGCAGACGATCTTGGTGCCGGGACCGGCACGGGTGATCAGCGTCTTCATCTGCTTCGGGGTGAGGTTCTGCGCCTCGTCCAGGATCAGATAGCGCGACAGGAAGGTGCGGCCGCGCATGAAGTTCATCGAGCGGATCTTGATGCGGCTGGCCAGCAGATCGTTGGTTGCCTGGCGTCCCCAGGTTCCGCCTTCCTGGTTGTGCGTGAGCACTTCCAGGTTGTCGGTCAGCGCGCCCATCCACGGTGTCATCTTCTCTTCCTCGGTGCCCGGCAGGAAGCCGATGTCCTCGCCGACGCTGACGGTGGCCCGGGTCATGATGATCTCGCGGTAGCGCTGCTGGTCCATCGTCTGTGCCAGCCCCGCGGCCAGTGCCAGCAGGGTCTTGCCGGTGCCGGCGGTGCCGAGCAGGGTGACGAAGTCGATCTCCGGATCCATCAGTGCATTGAGCGCGAAGTTCTGCTCGCGGTTGCGCGCGCTGATGCCCCACACGGCATGGCTGCCGTGGCGGAAATCATCAACCAGCGACAGCACCACCTTGCCATCGCCGACCACGCGGCTGACGCGAAGCTCCACCTCGTCCTCGCCCGGCAGGTAGACGTACTGGTTCGGGTACCACTCCTCGTCGTCCCTGGCCAGGATCTCGTAATGGGTGCGGCCCTTGTCGCTCCAGCTGCGCAGGTCGTCGCCATGGAGCTTCCAGAAATCCTCCGGCAGCTCGGTGGCGCCGGTGTAGAGCAGGCTGAAATCGTCCAGTGCGCGGTCGTTTTCGTAATCTTCCGAAACGATGCCGGCGATGGCCGCCTTGATCCGCAGGTTGATGTCCTTGGAGACGAACACCACCGGGATCTCCGGGGTCTGCTCCTTCAGCGCCAGGATGGCACCGAGGATGGCATTGTCCGGGATGACCTTGCCGAAGCTCTTGCCGGCGTCGAAATGACTGGTCTGGAAACGCAGCTTGCCGGCGCTGTGCTTGCCACGCAGCTGCAGGCCCTGTGGCCGCTGCAGCGGAATGCCGTCGGCCAGATTGTCCAGGCCGGAGGCCTGCACCAGCTCGTTGAGGAAGCGGCTGACCTGGCGGGCGTTGCGGCTTGCCTCGGACGTGCCCTTCTTGCCGTTGTCCAGCTCCTCGATCACCTGCATCGGCAGGTAGACGTCATGCTCCTCGAATTTGAACAGCGCGGTCGGATCGTGCATCAGCACGTTGGTATCCAGCACGTAGATGCGCTTGCCTCGGGTCATCGTCGATTCCTGGTTACGGGCAGGGAAAAACCACCACGACCTGCGGGGCAGGGTGATGGCGGACAAAGTGGGCGATGGGAATCACTTGGATTGGGCGGCCTTCAGTTCGGCAAGCACGGCGTCGGCATGGCCGGCGACCTTGACCTTGCGCCAGGACTGCGCGATGCGGCTGTCGGGAGAAATCAGGAAGGTGCTGCGCTCGATGCCACGTACCTGCTTGCCGTACATGTTCTTCATCCGGATCACATCGAAGGCGTTGCACAGCGCTTCGTCGCCATCGCTGACCAGCGGGAACGCGAAGCCCTGTTTGGCACAGAAGTTGTCGTGTGATTTCACCGAGTCACGGGAGACGCCGAGTACGGTGGCGCCGGCCTTGCGGAACTCCGGCAGCAGCGCGTTGAAGTCGATGCCTTCGGTGGTGCACCCCGGGGTGCTGTCCTTGGGGTAGAAGTACAGCACCAGCCATTGGCCCGCGAGGTCGCCGAGGGTGGTGTGTTCGCCGCCTGACAGGGCCAGCGGGAGCGAGAGGGTGGTGCGGTCCAGGGTATCGCCGTTGTTCATGAGGTCCTTGGTTCCGGAGCCTGGGGTATTTCTACGACAGTTGCATGAAACGCCGCGCGCCCGTGACGAACGCGCGAAAAATCAGAACTTCATCGGATCCATGATCGCGTCCAGGTTCAGGTGGTCGCAGAATTCGAGGAAATCATCGCGCAGGGCGGCGATGTGCATGTTGGCCGGCACGCCGATGGTGACCTGCGCGCTGAACATTTCCGCACCGGTCTGCATGGCGCGATAGCGCGTGCTCTGCAGGGTCTCGATGGTGATGCCCTGGCGGTCGAAGAAGTCGGCCAGCTGGAACAGGATGCCCGGCTTGTCAGCGGCGATCACTTCAACGATGTACGGCAGCAGATTGGACTGCGCCTGCTTGGCCTCGGTGCGGTACCAGACCAGTTTCAGGCCTTCCTCGCGCTCGAGCCGGGTCAGCATCGCTTCCAGCTTGGCGACCGAGTCCCACGACCCGGTGGCCAGCGCGGTGACCGATACGTCGCGGCCAACCGTGGCCAGGCGCGCGTCCACCAGATTGCAGCCGCTGTCGGCAATGCGTCGGGTGACGGACAGCAGTGGGGACTCCGGATGCGTCGTATAGGCGTTGATCAGGAGGTGGTTTTCGCTCGGCGCGGGGCGCGGGGTGGTGTCGGTCAAGGCGATTCCGGGTAATGCATGCGTGAGTCTGAATGCCCGCCAGAGGCGGGGATCCACCGGAGTGCAGCATACTTGCCCGTGCTTTCGCGCCGCAAGTAACATTCAAGTCGCCCCCGCCCTTTCGTGGCGGGCGTTTTCCCTTCCCAGCCAAGAGCAGCACGTCCTTGTCCCTTTCCGGCCTCATCACCGCGCTGGCGACCCCGTTCCGGGCCGACGGTGCCCTCGATCCCGACGGTTGGCAGCGCCTGCTGCATCTGCAACTGGAAGGTGGCGTCCATGGCGTTGTCGTCGCCGGCTCGACCGGCGAAGCGGCGACGCTGTCCGATGCCGAGTACGACCAGCTGCTGGCCAGTGCGGTCGAACGCATCGGCGGACGCATCCCGGTCCTGGCCGGTACCGGCCTGTCCGGCACCGCCAAGACCATCGAACAGACCCGTCGCGCTGCCGCGCAGGGTGCCAGTCACGCTCTGGTGGTGACACCGCCTTACGTGCGTCCGACGCAGGCCGGGCTGATCGCGCACTACCGGGCCGTGGCCGACCACGGCGGGTTGCCTGTGGTGCTGTACAACGTGCCCGGGCGCACCGGATGCGACATGCTGCCGGAGACCGTGGCCGAGCTGGCGGATCATCCGAACATTGTCGGCATCAAGGAGGCCGTCGGTGACATCGGACGCGTGAAGGCCCTGCTGGCGCTGCGCAGTTCCAGCTTCGCCGTGCTCAGTGGCGACGACGGCACGGCTGCGCGCTCGATCCAGGCCGGCATCGACGGGCTGATCTCGGTCGGCTCCAACGCGCTGCCTGGTGCGTACCGCCGGATGTGCGAGCTGGCTGCCGCCCACGACCATGACGCCACCGCATCCTGGGACGCGCGCCTGCAGCCGTACCACGATTTCTGCGGTATCGAATCCAACCCGATTCCGGTCAAGGCGCTGCTGCGCCGCATCGGCATCGGCCACGACCTGCGCCTGCCGCTGCTGCCACTGTCGGCAGCGCATCATCCGGCAGCCGATCATCTGGCCGGCGACATCGCCGCGCTTGAAGCCCTTTCCAGCCACTGACCTTCCGTCTTGGTCTGATCCAGGAGATCCACATGCGTCAATCCGTTTCCGCCGTCCGCGTGCTGTCCTTCGCGCTCATCGCCCTCACCACGGTCGTGACCACCACCGGCTGCTTCAAGCGCGGTGCCAAGGGCGACTACGCCCTGGCCCCGGAGATGCGTCCGCTGGAAGTGCCGCCGGACCTGAACCTGCCGTCCGCGTCGGGCGAGAACCAGGTGCCGAGGCTGGCCTCGACCACCGCCCCGGCTGCTGTGGCCGCTCCGGCTGCCCCGGCCGTGGGCAATACCGGTTTCACCATTCCGGGCAGCAAGGACGAGGCGTTCGCCAAGGTCGGCACCGCGCTGGAAGGCGTGCAGGGCGTGACCATCGCCAGCCGTGCCCAGCTGCTGGGCTCCTACGACGTGGCCTATGAAGGCAGTAACTTCCTGGTGCGCGTGGTGGCCGTCGATGCCGGCGCTTATGTCTCTGCGGTCGATCCGCGTGGTCTGCCGGCGACCGCCGAGGCCCCGGTGAAGCTGATTGCCGCACTGAAGGCCGCGCTGGCGAAGTAAGGAACCGCCGGCAGCTGCGGACCGGGCCACGCGCCCGGGTTCGGCCGGGCAGGGTCTGGCATTGCCGGAACAGGAAAAGGGCGCCCATGGCGTCCTTTTTCATGGCGGCGGGTGCTGGCGCCTCAGCGCTCGAGCAGCTTCAGTTTGTCCGGTTTGCCATCCCACTCACCGGCGTCCGCCGGCGGGTCCTTGCGCACGGTCAGTACCGGCCAGGCCTTGGCCAGTTCGGCATTGAGGGCGACGAAGCCCTCCTGTCCGGCGGGGACATCGTCCTCGGGGAAGATCGCGTTGACCGGGCACTCCGGCTCGCAGAGGGTGCAGTCGATGCACTCATCCGGGTCGATCACCAGGAAGTTCGGGCCTTCGTGGAAGCAATCCACGGGGCACACTTCCACGCAATCGGTGTGCTTGCACTTGATGCAGTTTTCAGTGACGACAAAGGGCATGGGCTTGGGGGTGGATCGATTCCTGAACCCGCCAATTCTAGAACAGGTTGCCCCCCGGTGTCGGCGCGGGCCTGAAAAGGGGGATCTGCCGGGCTCGAGGGCACGGCCCATTGGCGATGGGGCGGCGCCTGTGCGAGGCTGCGCGCTGCTGGCTGCCGTGGCAGCCGGACTGTCCTCCCTCCTGGAATGCCCATGTCCCCAGCTCAGCCTGCCGCCGCCGATGGTGGAGAGAACACCGCGTTCATCGTCCTGATCAGCTGCGTGGCCACCTTGGGAGGCTTCCTGTTCGGATTCGACAGTGGCGTAATCAACGGCACGGTTGATGGCCTGCGGCAGGCCTTCAACTCCAGCGAGGCGGCCCTGGGCTTCGAAGTTGCCTCGATGCTGCTGGGCTGCGCGATCGGCGCGTTTCTCGCCGGCTGGCTGGGCGACCGCCTGGGCCGACGCGGCGTGCTGATCGTGGCGGCGGTGCTGTTCCTGCTGTCGGCGCTGGGTGCGGGCGCCGCGCACGCCTCCTGGCTGTTCGTGACCGCTCGCGTGCTGGGCGGCTTCGCCGTCGGTGCGGCCAGCGTGATGTCGCCGGCCTACATCGCCGAGGTCGCTTCCGCACGCTACCGGGGCCGCCTGGCGACGGTGCAGCAGATGGCGATCATCTGCGGCCTGTTCGCCGCTTTCCTCAGCAACTACCTGCTGGCCCGTGCGGCAGGCACCTCCACCGAGCCCCTGTGGTTCGGGCAGGAGGCCTGGCGCTGGATGTTCTGGATGCAGGCGCTGCCGTCGGCGCTGTTCCTGTTGCTGCTGCTGGTGATTCCGGAAAGCCCGCGCTTCCTGGTGGTGAAGGGGCGCCAGGCGCAGGCCAGGGCGGTTCTGTCGCGGCTGTACGGCGACGCCGCGGCGGCCGCCAAACAGGCGGAGATCGAGGCCAGCCTGGACCAGGACCAGCACAAGCCGCGCTTCGGCGACCTGCTGGACAAGGGCACCGGCAGGCTTCGCCCGATCATCTGGGTGGGCATCGGCCTGGCGATGTTCCAGCAGCTGGTCGGCATCAACGTGGTGTTCTACTACGGCGCGGTCCTGTGGCAGGCCGTCGGCTTCTCGGAAAGCGATGCGCTGCTGATCAACGTTCTTTCCGGTGCGCTGAGCATCGGCGCCTGCCTGTTGACGGTGATGCTGATCGATCGGATCGGGCGCAAGCCGCTGTTGTGGGTCGGTTCGGGCGGCATGTCGGTTGCCCTGGTGCTGATGGTGGTGGCATTCGCCAGCGGCAGCCTGGTCGAAGGGCGCCTGCACCTGTCCGATGGCATGGGCCGGCTGGCGCTGGTGGCGGCCAACGTCTATGTGGTGTTCTTCAACATGTCCTGGGGCCCGGTGATGTGGGTCATGCTGGGCGAGATGTTCCCGAACCAGATCCGCGGCCCAGCGCTCGCGGTGGCCGGTGCGGCGCAGTGGACGTCGAACTTCGCCATCACCGTGACCTTCCCGCTGCTGCTGGCGGGTATCGGCCTGGCCGGTGCCTATGGCATCTACACGGTTGCAGCGATCCTCTCGATCTTCTTCGTCGTCCGCTACGTCCGCGAGACCAAGGGCAAGGAGCTGGAGCAGATGGAAGGCTGATGGCGCCGCCCTGGTTTCCAGCGCCTTCCTGTTCCGTGGCGGCGGCAGGCCAGCCGCTCCAGGACAGGCAGGGGCGGCTCGCCCCCGAGGCGACCCGCTCGACGCAACAGGCAAACCCCGGGAAACAGAAAAGCCCGCACGAGGCGGGCTTTTTCGGTTCCTGCTGTGGCGACTGGCGCTCCCTAGGGGACTCGAACCCCTGTTTTAGCCTTGAGAGGGCCACGTCCTAACCACTAGACGAAGGGAGCGTATATGTGTCGCTGCCGAGGCAGGAGCGCTAGTATATGCACCTCGATGCCATTGGGCAATCCCGAAACTTCAACCGGAAGCGCCAACATCATTTCTCCTGCTCCATCACCGTTCAGCCTGCGCGTCATCCCGCGCGACCAGCACACCATTTCCCGCAAGGACATCAGCCCGAACGCCCTGCGCGTGCTTTATCGCCTGCGCGATGCCGGCTTCGGCGCCTACCTTGTCGGCGGCGCGGTGCGCGACCTGCTGGTCAATGGCCAACCCAAGGATTTCGACGTGGCCACCGATGCCACGCCCGAACAGGTCAAACAGCTGTTCCGCAACTGCCGCCTGATCGGCCGCCGATTCCGCCTGGCCCATGTGGTGTTCGGCCGCGAGATCATCGAAGTCGCCACCTTCCGCGCCAACGTCGATGACGGCAGCGGCGACCGCGAAATGGAAAACGGCATGCTCGTGCGCGACAACGTGTACGGCAGCATCGAAGACGACGCGGTGCGCCGCGACTTCACCTGCAATGCCCTGTACTACGCGATCGAGGATTTCTCGGTGCGCGACTACGTCGGCGGTTTCGAAGACGTCCAGGCGCGCCTGATGAAGCTGATCGGCGACCCCGAACAGCGCTATCGCGAGGACCCGGTGCGCATGCTGCGCGCGGTGCGCCTGGCGGCCAAGCTCGGCTTCCAGATCGAAGAGGGCACCGCCGCGCCGATCCCGCACCTGGCAGGCCTGCTGAACGAAGCCGCGCCCGCGCGGCTGTTCGAGGAAGTGCTGAAGCTGTTCCTGTCCGGCCACGGTGTTGCCAGTTTCGAAGGCCTGGAGCGCTACGGCCTGCTCGACGTCCTGTTCCCTGAAAGTGGCAGGGCGCTGAAGGCGAACCGCACCGGTGCACTGCGCCGCATGCTGGTCGAGGGCCTGGCCAATACCGATGCACGCGTGGCCAACGATGAGCCTGTCTCGCCCGCGTTCCTGTTCGCGCTGCTGCTGTGGCCGGCGTTCTGCCGGGCGCAGGCCACCCTGCTCAAGCAGGGCGTGGCGCCGGAAGAAGCGCAGCGTCGTGCTGCCGACCGCGTAACGGTGCAGCAGCTGAGCACCATCGCGCTGCCGCGCCGTTTCTCGCTGCCGATGCAGGAGATCTGGCTGTTGCAGTCGCGTTTCGGCTCGCGCCAGCGCAAGCGCGTGTTCCGCACGCTCACCCACCCGCGCTTCCGTGCAGCGTTCGATTTCCTGACGCTGCGCCAGGTCGCGTCGGCCGAACACGAGGCAGATGTGGCGTTCTGGCGTGAGGCGCAGGTGCAACCGGGCCGCGAGCTGGAATCGGCGCTGGATGCGATGCATGCCGAACCGGGCGACGAGGATGAGGGCGCACCGCGCAAGCGCCGGCGCCGCCGTCGGCGCTCCGGTGCCACGGCCGGCAGCGCTGGCGAGTAAGCCATGACGCTGGCCTGGATCGGCCTGGGCGCCAATCTTGGCGACGCGGCCGCGACCGTCCGTGCGGCGATTGCCGCACTGGACGCGCTTCCTGACACGCGGCGCTGCCAGGCGTCGCGCCTGTATGCCACGCCGGCCTGGGGCAACGAGGATCAGCCGCCGTTCGTCAACGCGGTGGCGTCGGTGGAAACGCGCCTGCCGGCCTCCGGATTGCTGCGGGCGATGCTGGAGCTGGAGCGGCATTTCGGTCGCGTGCGCGATCCAGCCGTGCACTGGGGACCGCGGGCACTGGATCTGGACCTGCTGCTGTATGGCGCGCAGGTACTGGATGAGCCGGGTCTGCAGGTGCCGCATCCCTACCTGCACGAGCGTGCCTTCGTGTTGGTGCCGCTGGCCGAGATCGCGCCGGATCTGGCCATTCCCGGCCATGGTCGCGTGCGGGATGCAGTGATGCGGGTGGATGCCTGCGGGATTGCGCCGATAGGGTGATAATGCCCGGGTTATCTCCCCCGGTTATCAGCACATGAGCACCCACGCAGACAGCAAGCCCTGGACCGTTCCCGCCTTGGCCGAGGCCAAGCGGAATGGCCAGAAGCTGGTCATGTTGACCGCCTACGACGCTGGCTTCGCCCGCACCTTCGACGCCAACGGCGTCGACCTGATCCTGATCGGTGATTCGCTGGGCATGGTCGTGCAGGGGCACGATTCCACCCTGCCGGTGACCGTGGCCGACATGGTCTATCACACCCGCGCCGTGGCCCGCGTGCTGCAGCGCGCGCTGCTGGTTGCCGATCTGCCGTTCGGTGCCGATGCAACCCCGGAACGCGCCCTCGATGCGTCGCTGCAGCTGCTGCAGGCAGGCGCGGAGATGGTCAAGATCGAGGGGGCCGGCTTCAAGGTCGATATCGTCCGTTACCTGGTCGAACGCGAGATTCCGGTCTGCTCGCATCTGGGCCTGACCCCGCAGTCGGTGCTGCGCCTGGGCGGGTTCAAGATCCAGGGCCGTGGCGATGCGGCCCGGCAGCTGGTGGAGGACGCCAGGGCCGTGGCCGACGCGGGCGCCAGCATCATCGTGCTGGAATGCGTGCCGACCCCGGTCGCGGCCGAGGTCACCGCTGCAGTGCCGGTGCCCACCATCGGCATCGGTGCCGGTCCGCAGTGCGATGGCCAGGTGCTGGTCCTGCATGACTTCCTGGGCCTGGACAGCGGCCATCGCCGACCGAAATTCGTCAAGGATTTCCTTGCCGAAGGGGGCTCGGTGGCCGGAGCCACCCGCGCCTACGCCGACGCCGTGCGTGACGGCAGCTTCCCCGACGAACAGCACGCTTACGCCCAATGATCCAGACCTTCAATGAGCTCGGCGCGTTGCGCGGGCAGATCGCCCAGTGGAAGCGCGAAGGCCTGCGCGTCGCGCTGGTGCCGACCATGGGCAACCTGCACGGTGGCCATCACGCGCTGGTGAGCCTGGCCCGCCAGTACGCCGACAGGGTGGTGGCCAGCATCTTCGTCAATCCGACCCAGTTCGGGCCCAACGAGGATTTCAGCCGGTATCCGCGCACGCCCGAGGCCGATGTCGCGGGGCTGGAGCAGGTCGGCTGCGATGCGGTGTGGCTGCCGAGCGTCGAGGCGATGTATCCGCTGGGCGTGGACAAGACCACGCGCATGCACGCGCCCGGCATCAGCGAGGTGCTGGAAGGTGCCAGCCGTCCGGGCCATTTCGATGGCGTCTGCACGGTGGTCGCCCGCCTGTTCCTGCAGGTGCAGCCGGACGTGGCTGTGTTCGGCCGCAAGGACTACCAGCAACTGGCGGTGATCCGCCAGATGGTGGCCGAGCTGTCGTTCCCGGTCCAGATCGTCGGTGCGGAGATCGTCCGTGATGACGATGGGCTGGCCAAGAGTTCGCGCAACCAGTATCTGAGCCCGGAACAGCGCCCCGTCGCGGCGACCCTTCATCGGACCCTGCTGGCCATGCGCGAAGGCTATGTGGCTGGCCAGCCGCGCGAGCGCATCGAGGCCGATGCCACCGCCGCGCTGCAGGCGGCTGGTTTCCAGGTCGACTACGCCGTGCTGCGCACGCCCGAGCTGGCCGAGCCGGCATTCGAGGGTGGCGGCCGGGTGGCGCTGATCGCCGCGCGGCTGGGCACGACCCGGCTGATCGACAACCTGGAGTTCTGAGTTCCGCTGTGATGGCGCCGCCGGGCATGGCCCGGCGCTACCTGAACGGTTTGCCGGTCGTGATGCCCCGCGTTGCGCGGGTGCTAGAATCCACGCTTTCCTCTGCGTTGTACCGTGCCATGCACCTGTCCCTGCTCAAGACCAAGATCCACCGCGCCACCGTCACCCACTCCGAGCTGAACTACGAAGGTTCGATCGCCATCGATGACAACCTGCTGGCTGCCACCGGCATCCGCGAGTTCGAGCAGGTCCACATCTGGGACGTGACCAACGGTGCGCGCTTCTCGACCTATGCGATCCGCGCCGAAGCCGGCAGCGGCATCGTCTCGCTCAATGGTGGCGCCGCGCGCCACGTGCAGGTCGGCGACATCATCATCATCGCCGCCTTCGCCAGCATGACCGAGCAGGAAGCGGACAGCTTCAAGCCGAAGCTGGTGTACGTGGATGGCAGCAACCAGATCACCCACACCAACGACACGATCCCGACCCAGGCCGCATGACAACGAACAACGGATTCGACTCGCTGCATTCCCACGCCCAGCGCCTGCAGGGCGCAAGCATCCCCAGCCTGCTCGCCGCCGAACCTGGCCGTGTGCAGGAGCTGGCGCTGCGGGTCGGTCCGTTGTACGTGAACTTCGCCCGGCAGAAGTACGACGCCGCGGCGCTGCAGGCGCTGCTGGCGCTGGCAGCAGAACGCGATGTCGGGGGCGCCATCAACCGCCTGATGCGCGGCGAGCAGGTCAACCTGACCGAAGGCCGCGCGGCGCTGCACACGGCGCTGCGTGGTGACGTGGTCGACGCGCCGGTGGCCGCCGATGCCCATGCCACTGCACGCGAAATCCGTCAGCGCATGGGAGTCCTCGTGCGTGCGCTGGAAGACAGCGGCGTGACCGACGTGGTGAGCGTCGGCATCGGGGGATCCGATCTTGGTCCCCGGCTGGTCGCCGATGCGCTGCGCCCGGTCAGCGGCGCGCGCCTGCGCGTGCATTTCGTATCGAACGTGGACGGCGCGGCCATGCAGCGCGCGCTGGCCACGCTTGACCCGGCGCGCACCGCCGGCATCCTGATCTCCAAGACCTTCGGCACCCAGGAAACCCTGCTCAACGGCCAGATCCTGCACGACTGGCTGGGTGGAAGTGAACGCCTGTATGCCGTCAGCGCCAATCCCGAGCGCGCAGCGAAGGCCTTCGCCATCGCCGCAGAGCGCGTGCTGCCGATGTGGGACTGGGTCGGTGGCCGTTACTCGCTGTGGTCGGCGGTCGGCTTCCCGATTGCGCTGGCGATCGGCTTCGAGCGTTTCGAACAGCTGCTGGAGGGTGCGGCGCAGATGGACGCGCACGCACTGGATGCACCGCTGGAGCGCAATCTGCCGGTGCTGCATGGCCTGACCGACATCTGGAACCGCAACCTGCTGGGCTGCGCCACCCATGCGGTGATGACCTACGACCAGCGCCTGGCGTTGCTGCCGGCCTATCTGCAGCAGCTGGTGATGGAAAGCCTGGGCAAGCGCGTGCAGCGTGATGGCCAGCCGGTGACCACCGATACCGTGCCGGTGTGGTGGGGCGGTGCGGGCACCGATGTGCAGCACAGTTTCTTCCAGGCGCTGCACCAGGGCACCAGCATCGTCCCGGCTGACTTCATCGGCTGTGTGCACAACGACGATCCCTATACCGTCAATCATCAGGCGCTGCTGGCCAACCTGCTGGCGCAGACCGAAGCGCTGGCCAACGGTCAGGGCAGCGACGATCCGCACCGCGACTACCCGGGCGGTCGTCCGAGTACGCTGATCCTGCTCGATGCACTGACGCCGCAGGCGCTGGGTGCGCTGATCGCCATGTACGAGCACGCGGTGTACGTGCAGTCGGTGATCTGGAACATCAACGCCTTCGACCAGTTCGGGGTCGAGCTGGGCAAGCAGCTGGCCAACCAGTTGCTGCCGGCATTGCAGGGCGAGGGCGTGGCGATCGCCGACCCGATGACCCGCGAGATCCTGGCGCAGCTGAAGGGCTGAGCCAGGTCGGGGATGTGTCGCCGGGCATTGGCCCGGCGTGCCGGGCTCAACGGCTCGGATCGCGTTCCGGGCTTGGCCGCTTGGCCAGTTTGCGCTGCAGCGACCGTCGGTGCATGCCGAGCAGGCGGGCGGCAGCGGACACGTTGCCGCCCGTCTCGTGCATCGCCTGCTGGATGTGTTCCCACTGCAGGCGACTGATCGGCGTCATCGCGTCGGGGACTTCCATCTCGCCGTCGTCGGCCGGGCCGTCGTCCTCTTCGCCCAGCGCGCGCAGGATCATCGGTACCGTTGCCGGCTTGGGCAGATAATCGTCTGCGCCCAGCTTGATGGCTTCCACGGCTGTGGCGATGCTGGCATAACCGGTGACCAGCAGGATCCGCATGTCCGCACGCAGGGCACGCAGGGGCTGGATCAGGGCCAGGCCGGAATCACTGCCGAGCTTGAGGTCGATCAGCGCGAAAGCCGGTGGATGCTGGCGGGCCAGCATCAGCGCAGTGGCCGCGTCCTGCGCGGTCTGCGTTTCGAGTCCCTTGCGCGCCAGGCTGCGCTGCAGGGTACGCAGGTACAGCTCGTCGTCGTCGACCAGCAGGCCCTGGGTGGAGTGGTGCAGGCTCATGGGGTGTCCTCGCGTGGGGCCAGCGGCAGGCGGAAGCCGACGCGACTGCCGGCCCCCTGGGCCGGGCGCATCCACATCTCGCCGTCGAGGCGTTCGATGGTGGCATGGGACAGGGCCAGGCCGACGCCCATGCCCTCGCTCTTGCTGCTGCCGAACAGCGTGCCCGGCAGCACGGCGGCACGGGCATCGAAGCCGTGGCCGTAGTCGCGGACTTCGCCGATCAGGTCGTCGCCGTCGATGCGCAGGCTCAGGTCCACGCGCGGGCGCCCGGCCTGCTCTCCGGCATCGGCTGCGTTGTTGAGCAGGACCATCAGCAGGTGGCCCACGCCGGGGTCCAGCGGCAGCCGCAGCGGCGCATCGTCGTTGCGGTGCAGGTCGATGGTCGGCCGCACCAGCCGCCATTGTTCCAGCACCTGCTGGGCGCTGGAGCGGCTGCGTCCGGGCATGTCGGCCGATGCCGGCGCGGCCAGTGCCAGCACCCGTTCGCGGCACTGCACGAGCAGTTCGCGCAGGGTTTCCATGTCCTCGCGTACTTCCGGCTCCTCGCTGCGCTCGGCAACGTCGTCGGCCAGCAGGGTCATGGTCGCCAGCGGCGTGTTCAGTTCATGCGCCACCGAGGCGGCGTGGGTGGCCAGGGCGACAATGCCCTCGTTGCGGGCGAAGCGTTCACGCAGTGCCGAGAGCTCCAGTTCCCGTTGCCGCAGGGCCAGGGCCAGGCGCGTGGAGAACGTCAGCACGACAGTGGCGGAGATCAGGAAATTGGCGACCACGCCCCAGCGGTTCAGGTCCTGCGCACGGAAGTAGCCGTCCGGCAGCGGCTGGCCGAACAGTCCGCTGGCGGCGTAGCCGAGCAGGCAGGCCAGGGCCACCGCCAACGCCCAGCGCAGGGGCAGGGCGAAGGCGGCCAACGCAATCAGGATCAGGAACAGGGAGCTGAACGGATTGGCCATGCCGCCGCTCCAGCTGATCATCCAGGTCAGGATGATCACGTCCACCAGGATGTGGCCGAAGGCTGTCAGTGGCGCGGTATCGGCCCCTTCCGGCCGCAGCTGGGTGTAGACATTGAACAGCGCGAGCACGGCGACGCCGGCCCACAGCGGCAGTGGCGGCAGCGGCAGGCCCAGCACCCAGGTGGCGACCAGGATGGTGGCGGCCTGGCCGGCCACGGCCAGCCATCGCAGGCTGCACAGGGTGCGGAGAAACGGGGCGTCGGGACCGGTCATTCGCGCCCATCGTATGCGTTCGCGGGCGGGTGTGCCTGCGACAATCGGCCGCAGCCGTGCCGGCGGCTGAATGCGAGTCACCCGGAAACCGGAGGCGGGCGCTAGAATGCCCGCATGCACGACGCCGTTACCCGCCCGACCCCGCCTTCCGAGCCCACCGCCTGGTCCCGTCGCCAGACCCTCGCCGTCCAGATCGGCGGAGTCACCGTCGGCGGCGGCAGGCCGGTGGTGGTGCAGTCGATGACGAATACCGACACCTCCGACGTGGCCTCCAGCGTGAAGCAGGTCGCCGAGCTCTGGCGCGCCGGTTCGGAAATGGTGCGCTTGACCGTCAACACCGTCGAGGCCGCGGCCGCGATCCCGCGCATCGTCGACAAGCTGGCGATGATGGGCATCGACGTGCCGCTGATCGGTGATTTCCACTACAACGGCCATCAGTTGCTGACCGCCGAACCGGCGTGTGCCGAAGCACTGGCCAAGTACCGCATCAATCCGGGCAATGTGGGCTTCGGCAAGAAGAAGGACCTGCAGTTCGCGCAGTTGATCGAGTTCGCCATCCGCTACAACAAGCCGGTGCGCATCGGCGCCAACTGGGGCTCGCTGGACCAGGCGCTGGCGGCCAGGCTGATGGATGAGAACAACGAGCGCGAGCAGCCCTGGGACGCCGGACGTGTCCTGCGCGAGGCACTGATCCGGTCAGCGCTGGATTCGGCCGAACAGGCCGTGGAGCTGGGCCTGCCGCGCGACCGCATCGTGCTGTCGGCCAAGGTCAGTGGCGTGCAGGAGCTGATCGCGGTCTACCGTGACCTGGCACAGCGTTCGGAGTTCGCGCTGCATCTGGGCCTGACCGAAGCCGGCATCGGCAGCAAGGGCATCGTTGCGTCGGCAGCGGCGCTGAGCGTGCTGCTGCAGGAAGGTATCGGCGACACCATCCGCATCTCGCTGACGCCCGAGCCGGGCCAGTCGCGGACGCAGGAAGTGATCGTCGCCCAGGAGCTGCTGCAGACCACCGGCCAGCGCGCGTTCACGCCGCTGGTGACGGCCTGCCCGGGATGCGGCCGCACCACCTCCGAGTTCTTCCAGGAGCTGGCCAAGGTGGTGCAGAACCACGTGCGCGAGAAGATGCCGCTGTGGAAAGTGCAGCACCCGGGGGCGGAAAACATGACCCTGGCGGTGATGGGCTGCGTGGTCAACGGCCCGGGAGAATCGCGGCACGCCAACATCGGCATCTCGCTGCCGGGAACCGGGGAGGCGCCGTCGGCGCCGGTGTTCGTCGATGGCGAGAAGAAGGTGACCCTGCGTGGCGAGAACATCGCCCAGGAATTCGTCGCCCTGATCGACGATTACGTCGAACGAACCTATGTCCGAAGCGCAGGATAAGCCCGCGATCCTTGCCGCGCCGGAGCCGGCCTCCGGCTTCCGTCACTGGATGGCGCGCAATGCGTGGCGCCTGGTCCTGCTGTTCGCCGGCGTGCTGTTGCCGCTGGCCGGCTTCGTCGCGCTGGCCGACGAGGTGCATGAGTTTGAATCGTTCCATTTCGACGCGCCGCTGCTGTGGCAGATGCACGGCCTGCATTCGCCGTGGCTGGACCGGTTCTTCGTGCTGCTGTCCCGGCTGGGTTACGAGTGGTTCCTGATTCCCGCCGATGTGCTGATCGTCGCGGCACTGCTGGGCTACCGCCGCTGGCGCGAGGCCACCTTCGTGGCCGTCAGTTTCCTCGGATCGGCACTGTTGAACATGGGCAGCAAGCGGTTCTTCCAGCGGGACCGCCCCAGCCTGTGGGAGTCCATCGCACCGGAATCGACGTTCAGTTTCCCCAGCGGCCACGCCATGGGGTCGATGACCCTGGCGGCAACCCTGGTACTTCTGGCCTGGAATACCCGCTGGCGCTGGCCGGTGCTGGTGCTGGCCCCTGCGTTCAGCTTGCTGGTCAGCGTGTCCCGGGTCTATCTCGGGGTCCATTACCCGTCGGATATCCTGGCCGGATGGTGTGCAGCACTGGTTTGGGTGGTAGGGTGCTACCTGGTCATGTTCAGTCGTCGGCATCCCTGGCGACGCCGCGATTCGCCGCCATCGACGGCCAGCGAAGCATCAACACAGGGGGAGTGACGTGGATGGCTCTTCGCGGGCGTCTACGTGATAGATGAGCTGTTTCGTTGCAGTGGGTTCTGCAAGACAGGGGGTAAGCACAATGCGTGAGACTGTGATCAACCCGGCACTCTTGCCCGGTATGCACTTCGACCGCGCTTGCGAGGGTTCGGCACCCTGCCTAGCTTGACCCGCAATGGCCGCATTCGAAGAGGTACGTGAATGACGATTCGAGTCTACCTGGTGGACGACCACGCACTGGTCCGCACCGGGATGAAGATGATCCTGTCGGGTGAGACCGACATCGAGGTGGTGGGCGAGGCCGAGACCGGCGAGGACGCGCTGCGCGAGATCCGCCAGCTGCAGCCGGACGTGGTGCTGTGCGACCTGCACCTGCCGGGTGTCAGCGGCATGGAAGTGACCGAGCGCATCGTGCGCGGCCATCGCAGCACGCGCGTGGTGATCGTGTCCGTCCTGGAGGATGGCCCGCTGCCGAAGCGGCTGCTGGAAGCCGGCGCGGCCGGGTACATCGGCAAGGGCTGCGACGCCCAGGAACTGCTGCGCGCGGTGCGCGACGTGGCAGGCGGGCGCCGCTACCTGGGCACCAGCATCGCGCAGAATCTGGCGCTGTCGACGGTGGAGGGGAATGGTTCGCCGTTCGACACCCTGTCTCCGCGCGAGCTGGAAGTGGCGCTGCTGCTGACCCAGGGATTGCGCCAGGAAGACATCGCGCGCCGCCTCAGCCTCAGCGCCAAGACCGTCAACACGCACAAGGCACGCCTGTTCGAGAAGATGGGTATCCATGACAACATCGCGCTGGCGCGCATGGCCAGCCAGTACGGGCTGGTGGATCCGGCACGGCCGCTGTGAGGGTTTCAGCCAACGGCTGAGGTGCGTCGCGCGCCCGGAATCTGTCTTCCAGTTCCGGCCCGCGGTCGCGGGGCCAAGCGTCGGCCCCGCGCTCACCCATCGGGCGCTCAGGTGCCGCGCACGCGCTTGACGATGGCCGCCGCCTGCATGGCGCTGGCGCGCACCTTGTCCCAGTCGCCGTCCGCAATCCAGTTGCCGGGCACCATCCATGAGCCACCGATGCAGACGACGTTCTTCTGCTCGAGGTACTCGGCGGCGGTGTTTTCCGTGATGCCGCCGGTCGGGCACAGCTTCAGATCGGCAATTGGACCGGCCACGCCCTTGATCATCGCCAGGCCGCCGACCGCCGTGGCCGGGAACAGCTTGCACACCCGGAATCCGCGCGCATGCAGCGACAGCAGCTCGGTCGGCGTCGCCGCACCGGGCACCACCGGCAGCGGCGCAGCGGCCAGCGCATCGGCCAGCGCGGGCGGCGTACCCGGGGTCACCAGGAAGTCCGCGCCGGCATCAATCGACTGCTGCATCTGCTCAACGGTCAGCACCGTACCGGCACCCACCACCACGTCCGGCAGTTCGCGCTTGAGCATGGCCAACGCCTCCATCGCCACCGGCGTGCGCAACGTCAGCTCGATCGCTGGCAGACCGCCTTCCAGCAGCGCCGCACTCACCGCACGGGCCTGGTCCAGCGTATGAATCGTCACCACCGGCAGGATGCCCGCCGCATGCAACAGCTCCGCCGCCTTCAGCTGATGTTGTTCGATACCCATAGCTCTGCTTCTGCCTTTGCTTCCGAATTTGATTTTCAGTGATCACTTCGCGGCGTTGATGCGCCGGAAAGTGTGACGCCGCCACCAGCACACTCGCCGCCGCAACACACCCGCAGCGCTCTTCAACCCTCAGGCGTCCTTCGCCTCATGCGGCGCTGCCGCCGCCGCCGCATCGTGTCCCAGTTCGTACTCGGCGTCGTAATCCCACGGCCCGCCATCGGCCGCTGCCGGCCCGCACGAAATCGAAATGGCGCCCTGATCGGCCGGCCCGACCACACGACGGTTGATCGCGAACAGGTTGCGGCCCAGATCATTCGCCGCGGGCGCGGTGTTCGGGGCCTGAGTGCGTGCTGCCCATTCCGCAGCGTCCACCAGGACGTCCAGCGTGCCCGCCTCGCCATCCAGGCGGATGATGTCGCCTTCGCGGACTTTCGCCAGCGGACCCCCACGCGCGGCTTCCGGCGTGACATGGATCGCTGCCGGGATCTTGCCCGACGCCCCGGACAACCGGCCATCGGTGACCAGCGCAACGCGTCGGCCCTGGTTCTGCAGAAGGCCCAGCAGCGGCGCCAGCGAATGCAGCTCCGGCATGCCGTTCGCGCGCGGGCCCTGGTAGCGCACCACCGCCACGAAATCCTGGGGAAGCAGCCCGGCAGCATGCAGCTTGTTGAGCACCTGGGGCGCATCAACGACAACGGCCGGTGCTTCGATCGAACGGTATTGCGGCTTCACCGCCGACAGTTTGATCAACGACCGGCCCAGGTTGCCGCGCAGCAGGCGCAGGCCACCCTGGCTCTCGAACGGAGCGTCGACGCCGCGCACCACCTCCTCGTCGGCACTGCGCTCCAGCCCGGGCAGATAGACCAGGGTGCCGTCACGCAGCTGCGGTTCGCGGGCGTAATCGGCCATGCCGCCGCGCGCCACACTGACCAGGTCGCCGTGCATCAGCCCGGCCCTGATCAATTCGCCGAACACGAAAGCCGGGCCGCCGGCCGCCGCGAAGCGGTTCACGTCGGCGTCGCCATTCGGATAGACGCGAGCCAGCAGGGGAATCAGCTGCGACAGCTCGTCGAAGTCGTCCCAGGTCAGCACGATGCCGGCGGCACGCGCGACCGCGATCCAGTGGATGGTGTGGTTGGTCGAGCCGCCGGTGGCCATCAGGGCGATGACGGCGTTGATGATCGCGCGCTCGTCGATGATCCGGCCGAGCGGACGGAAATCCTCACCCAGCGCGGTGATCTCCAGCGCACGCTCGGTGGCCTCGCGGGTGAGCGCATCGCGCAGCGCAGTGCCCGGGTTGACGAAGGATGCGCCTGGCAGCTGCACGCCCATCGCTTCCAGCAGTACCTGGTTGGAGTTGGCGGTACCGTAGAAGGTGCAGGTGCCTGCGCCATGGTAGGAGGCCGACTCGGCCTCCAGCAGTTCTTCGCGGGTGGCTTCGCCGGCCGCATAGCGTTCGCGCACCTCGGCCTTCTGCTTGTTCGGAATGCCCGGCGTCATCGGGCCGGCCGGAATGAACACCGCCGGCAGGTGGCCGAACGCGAGCGCGCCGATCAGCAGGCCGGGCACGATCTTGTCGCACACGCCAAGGTAGACCGTGGTATCGAACATGTCATGGCTGAGGCCGATCGCGGTGGCCTGCGCGATCACATCGCGCGAGAACAGCGACAGTTCCATGCCGCCGCGGCCCTGGGTGACGCCGTCGCACATCGCCGGCACACCGCCGGCCACCTGCGCGGTGGCGCCCAGTTCACGGGCGATCCCGCGGATCTGCTCCGGATAGGTCTCGAACGGCTGGTGGGCCGACAACATGTCGTTATAGGCGGTGATGATGCCCAGGTTCGGCGTCACGCCGCCGCGCAGGCGGCTCTTGTCGGTGCCGCCGCAGGCAGCGAAACCATGGGCGAGATTGCCGCAGCTCAGGCGGCTGCGGAAGGGGCCTTCGCGCAGGGCGGCGTCGACAGCGGCCAGGTAGGCCGCGCGCGAGGCAGCGCTGCGACGGATGACGCGGTCGGTGATGGCTTGCAGTTGCGGATGGAGGCTCATTGGCTACCGGCGTTCGAGGTGGCGAGAGGTGGGCGGCGGCGATATGCCGCCACCGACATCAATCTGCCCAGTGGACGCGCAGGCGCGCGCCTTCCAGGTGGATTGCGTTGAGGATCGGGTACTGCTGGGCATTGTTGCTGTCCAGCGCCTGCCGCAGCACCTGCAGCTTCTGCTTGCCGCGCAGCAGCAGCAGGCGCTGGCGGCACTGGCGCAGGCCGTGCGGGGTCAGCGTGATCCGCAGCGGCCACTGGTTGGCGCCCGGGCAGCCGGTCGCATCCAGTGCGGCATAGGGCAGGGGGCTTTCCAGCGCGCGGGCCAGGTCCTTCGAGCCGGGGAACAACGAGGCCGTGTGGCCATCATTGCCCATGCCGAGCGCGACCAGGCTGGGCGGCTGGCTGTGCTGTGCCTGCAGATTGGCGGTGTACACGCATTCCGGAAGCGGCTTGCCGATGCGCACCAGCGGGTCGAAATGTGCACCTTCGGCGCGCTTGAGCAGGTGCTCGCGTACCAGCCAGGCATTGCTGTCGCGATCCTGCGGCGACAGCCAGCGCTCATCGGCCAGGCTCACTTCCACGCGGTCCCAGTGCACTTCCATTTCTGCCAGCGCCTGGTACACCGGCGCCGGCGTGGTGCCACCGGACAGCAGGATGCGTGCGCGGCCGACTTCGTTGATGTCACGGTTGATGGTCTGTGCCATTTCGGTGGCCACCGCTTCGATCCAGCCATCGGCATCGCCGTGACTGACAAAATCGATGCGGTCGTCCTGGAAGACAGGGCTCATGCGGCAACTCCCGGAGCGTCACGTTCGGCATCGGCTGCATAGGCGGCAGCGCCCAGCAGGCCGGGGCAGGGGTGCATGATCGCCAGCGAAGGCACCCGCGCCATGATCGAGGAAAACCGGCCCTTGTGCTCGAAGCGCTGGCGGAAGCCGGAGTGCTGCAGCGAATCCAGCATTTTGGGCACCAGGCCGCCGGTCAGGAACACGCCATCCCAGGCACCCTGGATCAGCACCAGGTCGCCGGCGATGGCGCCGAACACTGCGCAGAACACATCCACGGTGCGCATCGCCTGCGGATCGCCGAGCGCGGCACGGGCGGTGACGTCGGCCGGCTGCAGATGGCCCGGGTCGACACCGGCCATCTCACAGACCGCACGATGGATGTTGACCAGGCCGGGACCGCAGATGAGACGCTCGTTGGACACGCGGCCGAACTGCTCGGACAGGATCTCCAGGATCCGCACTTCTTCCGGCGTGCCCGGCGGGAAGCTGACGTGACCGCCTTCGGTTTCCAGCGGGTAGCTGCGGCCGTGGCGCACCACCAGGCCACCGACGCCGAGGCCCGTGCCGGGGCCGATCACTCCGTAGTTGCGTGGCTGGCCCAGCGCGGCCGGCGTCCAGTGCGCACCGCCGATCTGCACCACATCCTGCGGTTGCAACAGGGCGACGGCCATCGCCTGTGCGGCGAAGTCGTTGATCAGGTGCAGCTCGTCGAAGCCGAGCATCGCTGCGGTGCGGCTGCGCGAGATCACCCACGGATGGTTGGTGATGCGTGCCTCGTCGCCATCGACGCGGCCGGCCACGGCAAACACGCCGCGGCGCGCGCTGGCCCCGGCCTGCTCAAGGTAGTGGCGGGCGGCATCGCCCAGCGACGGGAACTCGGCGACTGCGAACTCGCGGATGCTGTCCTTCTGCAGGGGCGCATCCAGCGAAGTGTCGGCCAGTGCGAAGCGGGCATTGGTGCCGCCGATGTCGGCGACCAGAACCGGCTGCGAGCTGCCACTCATGCCGAAGCTCCGGTGTCCGGCGCATCCACGCCCTGTGGCAGGAAGTCGCTGGCATCCGCCGGACCCCACTGGCCAGCAGGGTAAGGCTGGAGCGGCAGGCCGGCTGCCTTCCAGGCATCGGCGACGCTGTCGATCCACGCCCAGGCGGCGCGCACTTCGTCGTCGCGCACGAACAGCGCATGGTTGCCGTTGAAGGCGTCCAGGAAAAGGCGCTCGTAAGCGATGCGGCGGTGCAGTCCCGTCGGCACCGACAGCTCCAGTTCCAGCGGATGCAGTTCCAGCGCGCCCCATTCCGGACCGGCCAGGCTGCTCATCAGGCCCAGCTCGATGTTTTCCTGCGGCTGCAGCTGGAACACCAGGCGATTGGGTGCGGCCTGCGCGCGCTGCGGGCGCTCGAACAGCCAATGGGTGACCGGCTTGAGGGTCACCACCACGCGGGTGGTGCGCTCGGGCAGGCGCTTGCCGGTGACCAGATGGAAGGGAACGCCGGACCAGCGCCAGTTGTCGATGTGCGCGGTGACGCCGGCGAAGGTTTCCACGTCGCTGCCTTCCGGCGGCTGATAGGCCTGTGCCGGCTGGCCGTTGATGGTGCCGGCGGTATAGCGGCCGCGCACGCTGTCGCGGGCGGCATGCTGGGCGTCGAGGGGGCGCAGGGAGCGCAGCACCTTGACCTTCTCGTCGCGGATGCGGTCGGCTTCGAGCGACGCCGGCGGTTCCATCGCCACCAGGCACAGCAGCTGCAGGATATGGCTCTGCACCATGTCACGCAGGGCGCCGGAGCGTGCGTAGTACGCGTCGCGGCCGTCCACGCCTTCGCTCTCTGCGACCAGGATGTGCACCGACTCGATGTAGTTGCGGTTCCACACCGCCTCCAGCAGGGTGTTGCCGAAGCGCAGGGCGATCAGGTTCTGCACCGCAGCCTTGCCCAGATAGTGATCCAGGCGGAACACGCGGTCTTCGTCGATCCACTGGCCGATGGTGCTGATGATCTCTTCGGCACTTTCGCTGTCGCTGCCGATCGGTTTCTCCAGCATCAGCCGGGCCGGTGCGGCGAGGGCGCCCCCCTTGGCCAGGCCTTCGCAGGTGGAGATGTACAGGCCCGGCGGAATGGCCAGGTAGCTCACGCACCTGCGGTCCACCAGGTCGGAGACGGCGGCGGCGACCGAGTCGACATCGCGCAGGTCCACCGAACGGTAGTCGATGCGGCGCAGCAGCGCGGCGATGTCGTCCTGCGAGGCCATCGGCATGGCCTGCTGCAGACGCGGGCGCAGGATGTCATGGAAGGCCTCGGTGTCATGGCCGGACAGGGCCAGCGCACGGATGCGGAAATCCTCCGGCAGCAGACCATCGCCAAGCAGGCGCAGCAGCGAAGGGAACAGATAGCGCTGGGCCAGATCACCTGTGGCACCGAACAGGAAGAGGGTGTCGTGCATCGCTCGAGTTTCAGATCCGGGTGACATCGTTGTCAATCGCTTCATGGCTGGGTTCGGGGGACATCCGCGCAACTGCCTGTCCGAGGTTCGAGGAACGCGATCTGCAGGGGATACCAGCAGGCCGTTCCATGCGAAACCACCGCACCGGCGAACGTTCCATTGTCCGCCGACGCAGGTCGGTGCGCACCGACCATCGGATAGTGCCACGTGAAAACGTTTACATGGCAGAATGGGCAACTGTATTCGATTGCAGTGCTCGCCGTCATGCGGCAGTCGCGCAATCATTGCTGCCATCGGGAGGGCCGAGGCAGTCCCAAAAGACAGCCCGGCGTCGGGCAGACCGGATCAGGTGATATGGCAAAAGTGCAGTTGCAGGGTGTGCGCAAGGTCTACGACAACGGCCAGGTTGCGGTGAAGGACGCCACTTTCGAGGTCGCCGATGGCGAACTGATGGTGCTGGTCGGTCCTTCCGGCTGTGGTAAGTCGACCCTGCTGCGGATGGTGGCAGGCCTGGAGGAGATCAGCGGTGGCACGCTGAGCATCGGTGACCGCGTGGTCAACGATGTGGCACCGAAGGATCGCGACATCGCCATGGTGTTCCAGAGTTATGCGCTTTACCCGCACATGACCGTGGCCGAGAACCTGGCGTTCGGCCTGAAGCTGCGTGGCCACGACAAGGCGACCATCGACAGGCGGATTGCCGAAGCGGCGCAGACGCTTGGCTTGACCGAGATGATGGACAAGCTGCCCAAGGCGATGTCAGGTGGCCAGCGCCAGCGTGTTGCGCTGGGGCGCGCGCTGGTGCGCGAACCTGCGGTGTTCCTGCTCGACGAGCCGCTGTCCAATCTCGATGCCAAGCTGCGCCACAGCGTGCGTACCGAGATCGCGCAGCTGCACCGCAAGCTGGGTACGACCATGATCTATGTCACGCACGACCAGGTCGAAGCGATGACGCTGGGCCAGCGCATCGTGGTGCTCAAGGACGGCATCATCCAGCAGATCGATACGCCGATGGCGCTGTATGACCGCCCGGCCAACCTGTTCGTGGCCGGTTTCCTCGGCAGCCCGGCGATGAACGTGCTGCGCGGGACATTGCAGGGCGATGCGGGCGGCGTGACGGTGGTCGAGGGTGAGTGGCGCGCGCCGCTGGGCCAGGCCACGATCGACCCCGCATGGCTGCAGAAGCCGATCAACGTCGGCGTGCGCCCGGAGCACCTGCAGCCCGCCACGGGCGACGACGCGCATGCGTTCACCGCGCGCATCGAGGGCATCGAGCCGGTCGGCAACGAGATCTTCGTCAACCTCAGCAGCGGCCAGCATGCACTGACCATGCGGGTGGCGCCGCAGGCGCTGCCGGCCGTGGGCGAGGACATCCGCGTGGCGATCCATCCGCAGGGCCTGCACTTCTTCAACGCGGAAACCGGCGAGCGCCTGTAAGACTCGGTGGCGCCGGGCCATGCCCGGCGTCATCGGCAGATCCCCGCCCTGCGTGGATGGGGCGCAGCCTCAGCGCGCCAGGCCATCCAGCAGTGGAATCCGCTGCGCGGGCGCATCGCCGACCTGCAGCGCTGCGTCGCTCGTTTCAAGCGGCAGCACCGCCAGCGCGAGATCGCCGGCCACGCTGGCGATCGTGCCCAGTGCCGCGCCGTCCTGCTGCACGCCGTCACCGGCCTGCGCCGGCGCATGGGTGTGCAGCAGCTGCACCGCGCGCTTGGCCTTGCCGAGGAAGTGGGTGCGGGCGACGATTTCCTGGCCCGGGTAGCAGCCTTTCTTCACGCTGTAGCCGTTCAGACGGTCCAGCCCCAACTGCTGCGGCGTCCACACCTCGCGCTGGCTCTCCTCCAGCCGGGGCAGGCCATACCGCAGGTCAGCCTGGCGCCAGGCCAATACAAAGGCCGCGTCGTCGTCCGGCCC
The DNA here is from genome assembly GCF_030053245.1 of Stenotrophomonas sp. RS-48. Lineage (NCBI taxonomy): Bacteria > Pseudomonadati > Pseudomonadota > Gammaproteobacteria > Lysobacterales > Lysobacteraceae > Stenotrophomonas > Stenotrophomonas sp. RS-48. Next base: position 45,154 of record NZ_JASGBV010000082.1, on the reverse strand, counting down.
ACCGGCCGGGAAGGTGTCAGCGGCACCGATGCGCAGCGCGCGCGGCAGCGCGTCGCTGCCCAGGTCCAGCTCCCAACCGCCTGCATTGGCGGCGATCGCCGCGCCGGTAGCCGCTTCCGGTGCGGTGAACGCGCCGGCCACGGCCAGATCGTCGCGCAGCTGCACCTTGACCTTGCGGCGGAACACGAAACGCTGCAGTTGCGACGCAGTCGCATCCGCGTCGCCATCGGCGAACACCAGCATCACGTGATCCTCAGCCAGCCGGAGCAGCTGGAACACCGCCAGGGTGCGGCCCTTGGCACTCAGCCAGGCGCTCCACTGCCAGTGCTGCTGGGGCAGAGCGAGGACATCGCTGCTGAACTGGGCGTGGGCGAAGGCAGCTGCGTCCACGCCCTGCAGGCTCACCAGCTGGTGGCCCGGAAGGCGTGGATATCCGACGAAAGCAGGGGGCAGGTTGTCAGGCACGTGAACGAGGTCTAAAATTTGTGCGTTGCGAGACCGACCATGATAGGCCAAACAACCCCCACTCCCGACGACGAAACTGAAGCCCCGCTGGTCCCTGCGGCACCCGTGCCCGTGGAACAGGAAAAGGCAGAGGAATTCGGCGGCCGCGGCGGACTCGATCCGGTGCGGTATGGCGATTGGGAGAAAAACGGACGCTGCATCGATTTCTGATCAGCATTGAGCCAACGCGGCCGCGTGCCGCCCAGCCGAGACAACGAGCCCAGCGAATGGCGACCAGACAACGCCCACTTTCCCCGCACCTTCAGGTGTATCGCTGGCAGATTCAGATGGCCACCTCGATCCTGCATCGAGCCACTGGCGTCTTTCTGTCTGTTGGTGCCCTCATCATCGCTGCGGGCCTGCTGGCCCTGATGATGGGGCCCGATTCGTGGAACTGCTTCACCGGCCATGCCGGGGCCTGGTATGGCCGCGTGTTCCTGTTCGCGTGGACATGGTCGTTCGCCTATCACCTGTGCAATGGCATCCGCCATGTGGTGCAGGACTTCGCCATCGGCTTCAGCATCCCCGCCTTCATCCGCAGCAGCTGGCTGTCGGTCATCGGCAGCCTGGTGATCACCCTGCTGGTGTGGGCCTACGTGATGTTTGGAGGTGCCGCGTGAGCAAGTTCCGTACTCCGCTGAAGAACGTGCGTGGCCTGGGTTCGGCCAAGACCGGCACCGAGCACTTCGTGCACCAGCGCCTGACCGCCGCCGCCCTGGTGGTGCTGGGGATCTGGTTCCTGGTCTTCGTGCTGGGCCTGCTGGGTTCCGACTACGCGACTGCCACTGCTGCCATCGCCAAGCCGTGGAACGCGGTGCCGCTGATCGGCCTGCTGATCGCCATGTTCTGGCACGCACAGCTCGGCATGCAGGTCGTGCTGGAAGATTACATCCACGAATCGCTGCTGGCCCTGGTGCTGCAGACCGCGGTGAAGTTCGTCGCCGTGCTCGGCATGATCGTCAGTGTGTTCGCGGTGGGCCGCATCGCCCTCGGCGTTGCCTGAGCCCAGGCACCTACACAGGAATCCAGACTAGATGTCCGCTTACAAGATCACCGAACACAAGTACGACATGGTCGTGGTGGGCGCCGGCGGCGCCGGCCTGCGTGCCACGTTCGGCCTGGCCGCCAAGGGCCTGCAGACCGTGTGCCTGACCAAGGTCTTCCCGACCCGTTCGCACACCGTCGCCGCCCAGGGCGGTATCTCCGCCGCGCTCGGCAACATGGGTGAGGACGACTGGCGTTACCACTTCTTCGACACCATCAAGGGGTCGGACTGGCTGGGCGACCAGGACGCCATCGAATACATGTGCCGTGAGGCCATTCCGGCCATCATCGAGCTCGAGCACTACGGCGTGCCGTTCTCGCGTACCGCCGAAGGCAAGATCTACCAGCGCCCGTTCGGTGGCATGACCACCAAGTACGGCGAAGGCCCGGCGGCGCAGCGCACCTGCGCGGCGGCCGACCGTACCGGCCACGCGATGCTGCATACGCTGTACCAGCAGTCGCTGAAGCACGACGCGCGCTTCATGATCGAGTACTTCGCGCTCGACCTGATCTTCGACGACGAAGGCGTCTGCCGCGGCGTGCTGGCCCTGGACATGTCCGACGGCACGCTGCACCTGTTCCGCGCCCAGGGCGTGGTACTGGCCACCGGCGGCTACGGCCGAGCCTATTTCAGCGCAACTTCCGCGCATACCTGCACCGGCGACGGTGGCGGCCTGGCCATGCGTGCCGGCATCGCCATGCAGGACATGGAATTCGTGCAGTTCCACCCGACCGGCATCTACGGCGCCGGCTGCCTGATCACCGAGGGTGTCCGCGGTGAAGGTGGCATCCTGCGCAACAGCAGCGGCGAGCGCTTCATGGAGCGCTATGCACCGCATTACAAGGATCTGGCATCGCGCGACGTGGTCAGCCGTTCGATGACCATCGAGATCCGCGAAGGCCGCGGTGTCGGCGAGCACAAGGATCACATCCTGCTCGACCTGACCCACCTGGGCCCGGGCGTGATCGATGACAAGCTGCCGGGCATCGCCGAGAGCGCCCGCATCTTCGCCGGCGTCGACGTGCACAAGCAGCCGATCCCGGTCATCCCGACCGTGCACTACAACATGGGTGGCATCCCGACCAACTACCACGGTGAAGTGGTGCGCAAGGTCGGCGACAACCCCGATGCCGTGGTGCCGGGCCTGTACGCCATCGGCGAAGCCGCCTGCGTGTCCGTGCACGGCGCCAACCGCCTGGGCTCAAACTCGCTGCTGGATCTGGTGGTGTTCGGCCGCGCGGTGGCCAACCGCTGTGCCGAGACCATCAAGCCGGGCGCGGCGCACAAGCCGCTGCCGGCCGATGCCTGCGACAAGGCGCTGGGCCTGCTGGACAAGCTGCGCCACGCCAACGGCGATACCCCGACCTCGGTCATCCGCGACCGCATGCAGCGCACCATGCAGGCCGACGCGGCCGTCTTCCGCACCAGCCAGACGCTGAAGGAAGGCTGCGAGAAGATGGACAAGATCTTCGATTCGTTCCAGGACGTGAAGGTCTCGGACCGTTCGCTGGTGTGGAACTCGGACCTGATCGAGACCTACGAGCTGAACAACCTGCTGCTCAACGCGGTGGCGACGATCAACTCGGCCGAACAGCGCAAGGAAAGCCGCGGCGCGCATGCGCACGAGGACTTCCCGGACCGCGACGACGTCAACTGGCAGAAGCACACCCTGGTCAGCGTCGACGAGAAGGGCAAGTGCAGCTTCGACTACCGTCCGGTGCACATGTACACGTTGACCGATGACGTGTCCGTGGTGCCGCCGAAGCCGCGCGTGTACTGATCCGACCCCGCCTACCATGCAATCCGCGCCTTGAGGGCGCGGGCCGCCTGAGCCAACGAGAGCAGCCATGGCCGAGTTTTCACTCCCCAAGAATTCCAAGATCACGAGGGGCCAGCACTTCCCCGTCAAGAACGGCGGCAAGAACGTGCGTACCTTCAAGATCTACCGCTGGAGTCCGGATGACGACAGCAATCCGCGCACCGATACCTATGAGGTCGATCTGGACGCCTGCGGCCCGATGGTCCTGGACGCGCTGATCAAGATCAAGAACGAGATCGATCCGACCCTGACCTTCCGTCGCTCCTGCCGCGAAGGCATCTGCGGTTCGTGCGCGATGAACATCGACGGCACCAACACGCTGGCCTGCACCCGCGCCATCGCGGACTGCGGCAAGAAGGAAGTGCCGATCTACCCGCTGCCGCACATGAACGTGGTCAAGGATCTGGTGCCGGATCTGACCCACTTCTACGCGCAGTACGCCTCGATCAAGCCGTGGATCCGCACGCAGACCCCGGCGCCGCCGGATCGCGAGCGCCTGCAGTCGCCGGAAGACCGCAAGAAGCTCGATGGCCTGTACGAGTGCATCCTGTGCGCCTGCTGCTCGACCAGCTGCCCGAGCTACTGGTGGAACGGCGAGCGTTACCTGGGTCCGGCGATCCTGCTGCAGGCCTACCGCTGGATCATCGACTCGCGCGATGAGGACACCGGTGCGCGCCTGGACGATCTGGAAGATCCGTTCAAGCTGTACCGCTGCCACACCATCATGAACTGCGCCCGCACCTGCCCGAAGGGCCTGAACCCGGCGCTGGCGATTGCCGAGATCAAGAAGCTCATGATGGAGCGTCGCGCCTGATCCATCCCGCATGCGGCCGCATCGACGGCGGCCGCACGCACCCCAGCCGAGCCACGCCATGCGTGGCTTCGCTGTATCTGGAGGCCTGCAATGGATGAAGAGACCCTGCTGAAGAAGCTGCGCTGGCGCTGCCGGCGTGGCATGCGCGAACTGGACCAGCTGTTCGAACGTTACCTCGACCGCGAATGGAGCGCTGCGCCGACCGAAGAGCGCGAGGTTTTCCTGTTCCTGCTCGACTGTGAGGACGATAAATTGTGGCGCTGGTTCATGGGCTACGAGGTCTGCCCGCATGCGCACGCCATCCCGCTCATGGACAGGATCCGCGCCCTCAAGCCTTGAGTGGCGCCCTTCACGGCTGCAGGCGGGTGCCCAGCTGGCGGTACTGCTCGCCGCCCCCTGGCTGCTGCGCGCTTCGGATCTGCCCCGAGACGCCCTGGTTCCCGTCGTACTGCTGGTCTGGGCGCTGGGCCTGGCCGAGCTCTTCTGGCGCCTGCGCCGGCCGAAGGTGAGGGTGTGCCTGCCGGCGTTGCCCGCTCCGCTGCAGGTGGCAGGCCAGGCGCTGGACGCTCCACAGCTGGTGATCCGCGGCCCGTGGCTGTTGCTGCATGGGCGCCAGGGGCGGCGGCAGCGGCGCCTGCTGTTCTGGCCGGATGTGCTCGATGCCGGGCAGCGACGTGAACTGCGACTGGCCGTCGCCGCACGCGCCGTTTCCCGTCGAGCCCGGTCGATGGCACCATAGGCTGAATCGTCCGGCGTGCCTGCATGTTCAAACCCATTCCCGTGGCCATCGGCCTGCGCTACCTGCGCGCCAAACGCCGCAACGGCTTCATCTCCTTCATTTCGATGGCATCGATCCTGGGCATCGCGCTCGGCGTTACGGTGCTGATCACCACCCTGGCGGTGATGAGCGGCTTCCAGAAGGAAATCCGCAGCCGCCTGCTGCAGATGACGGCGCATACCACCATCAGTCGCGACGGCGAGCCCATGCCGGACTGGATGCGCGTGGTGGACGTGGCCAACAAGGACCCGCGCGTGGCGGGCGCCGCACCCTATATCGAGATCCAGTCGATGATCAGCGGCCCGCGCGTGCAGGGTGCGATCATCCAGGGTATCGACCCGGCACTGGAGCCGAAGGTGTCGGTGATCGACCAGAAGGTGGTCAAGGGCAGCTACGACAGCCTGAAACCCGGCAGCTTCAATCTGCTGCTGGGCAAGGAACTGGCGATCTGGCTGGGCGTCGATGTCGGCGACCAGGTGCTGGTGACCTTCGCCGAAGTGCAGGGCACACCTGCAGGCGCCGTTCCGCGGATGAAACGCTTCACCGTCAGCGGTATTTTCGAGGCCGGCTACAACGAGGTCGACCGCGGCGTCGGCTTCGCCAACATGAAGGATCTCGAGCGCGTACTGCGCGCCGATGGCGCGACCGGCGTGCGCCTGAAGCTGCACGACATGGACCGCTCGCTGGAAGTCGGCGTGGACCTTGCGCAGAACCTCGGCGGCGCCTATCGCGTGAGTGACTGGACCCAGCAGAACGCCAATCTCTACCACTCGCTGCGCATGGAGAAAGTGGTGATGGGCATCCTGCTGTCGCTGATCATCGCCATGGGCGCGTTCAATCTGGTGTCCTCGCAGGTGATGCTGGTCACCGACAAGCAGGCGGACATCGCCATCCTGCGCACGCTTGGCCTGACCCCGGCCGGGGTGATGCAGGTGTTCATGGTGCAGGGCTCGTTGATCGGCATCTTCGGCACGCTGGCCGGACTGATCGGCGGCATCACCCTGACCTTCAACCTGGAACGCATCCTCGGTGCCATCGAGCGCGTGTTCAACGTCAAGCTGCTGCCGGAAGACGTGTACTACATCACCGGCCTGCCGACGGACATGCAGACCGGCGACGTGGTGGTGATCACCGTGGTCGCACTGCTGATGAGCTTCCTGGCCACCCTGTATCCCGCCTGGCGGGCGGCACGCACCCAGCCGGCGGAGGCCCTGCGCTATGAATGAAGCCTTTGACCGCGGCCAGGAAGTGATCCGCGCCGAGCACCTCGGCAAGATCTATGCCGAAGGGCGCATGCAGACCCCGGTATTCGACGGCCTGAACCTGACCGTCACCGCGGGTGAAACCGTGGCCATCATCGGCGCGTCCGGTGCAGGCAAGAGCACGCTGCTGCACCTGCTGGGGGGACTGGACGTACCCAGTGCCGGCGAGGTGTACGTGGCCGGCCAACGCATGTCGGCGCTGTCGGATACCGCACGTGGCCTGCTGCGCAACCAGGCGCTGGGCTTTGTCTACCAGTTCCATCACCTGCTGCCGGAATTCACCGCGCTGGAAAACGTGATGATGCCGCTGCTGCTGTCCCGCTCGCATTCGCCGATGTCACAGCGGGCGATGTTCGCCGGCCTGGGCGTGGTGGGGACGGCGCTGGCCAGCATCGTCAACGGGGCCACCGCCTTCGTCCGTGGTCGTCCTGAAGTGGAGGAGGCGGCCGCGCGCGCGACCCTGCTGCTGGAGTCGGTCGGGCTGGGCCATCGCCTGGACCACAAACCGGGCGAGCTTTCCGGTGGCGAGCGCCAGCGTGCGGCGGTGGCGCGCGCGCTGGTGAACCATCCGGCCTGCGTGCTGGGCGACGAGCCGACCGGAAACCTGGACGATCGCACGGCCGGCACCGTGTTCGACCTGATGCTCGAACTCAATCGTGCCCGCCATACCAGCCTGGTGCTGGTCACCCACGACCGCGGTCTGGCGCGGCGCCTGGACCGGGTGCTGGAGCTGCGCGAAGGGCGCCTGCACGAGCTGGCCCACGCCGACGTCTGAGCGGCCGGCAACGTGCACCTCCCGGCGCCTGAACGGTGGCGCCGGGATTCTCGCCGCCCATACCCGGGCAGGCGCATGATGGCCCCCGGTTCCCCGTGGAGATCGACATGAAGACCCCGCTTGTGATCGCAGGGCTCTGCCTTGCCCTGGCCGCGTGTGCGACCACCGGCCGCCTGAGCAGTGCCGAGCGGCTGGACCTGTACCGGGCGCACGCCGGCGCACCGCAGAATGACATGCAGTTCTTCGGCAGCCTCAACGGCTGGACCGAACTGGGCGACAGTGCACTGGCGGTATGGACCCGGCCCAGCGAGGCCTACCTGCTGGAATTGAACGGCCCCTGCCAGGATCTGTCGTTTGCGACCGCCATCGGCCTGACCAGCCGCATGAACCGCGTGTCGGCCCGCTTCGACAAGGTGTTGGTCCGTGACCCGACCGGAGGCCCGCGCCTGCCGTGCTTCATCAGCAGCATCCGCAAGCTTGACGTGAAGGCGCTGCGTGCTTCGGAACAGGAGCTGCGGCAGGCGCAGGTGCAGGAGCGCGAGGAGCCGGCGAACTAGGCCGGCGCCATCTCCGGATCAGGCTTCCGGGATGAAGCCGGCGGGCTTCTCCGCGTCCTTCTCGAACAGGAACTTGACCAGTTCCCCTTCCAGGAACGCGCGGTGCTTCGGGTCGCGCGGTGACAGGCGGTTCTCGTTGATCAGCATGGTCTGGTGCGCCAGCCATGCCGCCCAGGCCTGTTTGCCGATGTGGTTGAAGATGCGCTGGCCCAGTTCGCCCGGATAGGGCACGAAGTCCAGGCCCTCGGCATCGCGTTGTTCATACTGGCAGAAGACGGTTCGGGGCATGGCACTCACTCGTGGTTGCGGGGTTTCTTGGATCTGCGTTGTGGCGGTTTGATCGCGGTGCCATCGAGCAGCTTGCGGATGGGAGCCGGCAAGCCCAGCGCCGGCAGTTCGTCGGCGGTGACCCAGCGCAGCGAGGATTCTTCCACGCGCAGGCCGCGCACCTGTCGCGACAGGATCTGCAGGTGCAGCCTGTAGTGGCTGAAGGTGTGCTGCAGCACCGGCAGCTCGTCGGCATCTTCCAGCGAGCCGTCCACGTGTGCATCGAACCAGTCCTGCAGCGCTTCACCGGCGTCGGCCTGCGGCAGGGTCCACAGTTGCGCCCAGATGCCGGTCTCCGGTCGCTTCTGCAGCAGCACGCGCTGCTGGGCATCGCGCAGCAGCAGGGCCACGGCTTCGCGTTCGGGCAGGGCCTTGCCGGGCTTCGGCGTGGGCAGCTCGGCGGTCCGGCCTTCGCGGCGCGCCACGCAGTCCTGCTGCTGCGGGCAGATCACGCAGGCGGGCCTGGCGCGGCTGCACACGGTGGCACCGAGGTCCATCTGCGCCTGCGTGTAGTCGGCCATCCGGCCATCCGGCACCTGGGCCGCGTGCGCTTCGGCGATGGCCCACAACTGCTTTTCGATGGCTGGCAGGCCGGGGAAGCCTTCGATGCCGTGATACCGGCTGAGCACGCGCTTGACGTTGCCGTCGAGGATCGGAAACCGGTCGTTCCAGGCCTGGCTGAGGATCGCGCCTGCGGTGCTGCGGCCGATGCCGGGCAGCGCATGCAGCGCGTCGAAATCACGCGGCAGTTCGCCCTCATGCAGTTCCACGCAGCGCTGGGCCGCCGCATGCAGGTTGCGCGCACGGGCGTAGTAGCCCAGCCCGGCCCACTGCGCCATCACTGCATCGTTGCTGGCCGCGGCCAGCGCGGGCAGGGTCGGGAAATGCTGCAGGAACCGCTGGAAGTAGGGGATGACCGTGGCCACCTGGGTCTGCTGCAGCATGATCTCCGACAACCAGACCCGATAGGGGCTGCGCGGATGCTGCCAGGGCAGGTCGTGGCGGCCGTGGTCGTCGAACCAGTGCAGCAGGCGGGCGACGAACGGGTCGCCCGCAGGCACGACGGTGGCCTCAGGCACTGCCAAGCGCTTCGGGCAGCAGCGCGTCGACGAAGGCTTCCGGATCGAATTCACGCAGATCTTCCGGGCGTTCACCGATGCCGGCGAAACGGATCGGAATGCCGAACTCGCGGGCCAGTGCGAACACCACGCCGCCCTTTGCGGTGCCGTCCAGCTTGGTCACCACCAGGCCGGTCACGTTCACCGCGGCGTTGAACTGGCGCAGCTGCGACAGCGCGTTCTGGCCGGTGGTGCCGTCGATCACCATCAGCACCTCGTGCGGCGCAGCGGGATCGATCTTGCCGAGCACACGACGGATCTTGCCCAGCTCGTTCATCAGGCCGGACTGGGTATGCAGGCGGCCGGCGGTATCGGCAATCAGCACCGACGTGCCGCGCGCCTTGCCGGCCTGCAGCGCGTCGTAGGCCACCGAGGCGGCGTCGGCGTTCTGGCCCTGGGCCACCACGGCCACGCCGTTGCGCTCGCCCCAGGCCTGCAGCTGGGCCACGGCAGCGGCACGGAAGGTATCGCCGGCGGCCAGCATCAGGCTGTGCCCGTCGTCCTTGAAGCGCTTGGCCAGCTTGCCGATGGTGGTGGTCTTGCCGACACCGTTGACGCCAACGGTCAGCACCACGAAGGGCCTGGCGTTGCGATCGATCACCAGTGGCCTGGCGACCGGCCGCAGGATCGCGATCAGGTCGGCACGCAGTGCGCCCAGCAGTGCGTTGGCATCGGCGAACTCACGTGCCTTCATGCGTCTGCGCAGGCCTTCGACCAGCTCGGTGGTCGCACCGACGCCGACATCGGCGGTGATCAGCGCGGTTTCCAGTTCGTCCAGCAGGTCATCGTCGAGCTTGGGATTGCGCGAGAACAGGCCGCCAAAGCTGCGCGCGATGACGCTGTTGCGCAGGCGTTCGCGCCAGCCGGACTTGCCGGCGGGGGCCGGTGCGGCATCCACCAGCACCGGCAGGTCGGCGGCCGGTGCGGAGGGCTGCTGTGCGGGGATCACCGGAGCCAGCGGGGCGAGCACGGCTGCGGCGGCACGTGCCTCGGCCTCGAAGTCTTCCGGTGCCAGGACGCGTTCGGTCGCTGCCGGCGCCGGCGGGGACGCCGGGGCAGCGGCGGGCGGCGCTGGGACGGGCACCGCCTCAGCCGGAGCCACGGCTGGCGGGGCGTCGGCTACGACCGTGGTGTCCTCGACGGGCGCGGCCGACGGGAATGCCGCCGCCAGCTCTTCAGCCGAGTAGTGCTGGGTCTTGGGCGCGTCCGGTGTGGCGGCGTCCTGGGGCTTCTTGCGGCGGAAAAAACTGAGCATTGGCAAAAGGCGCTGAAATCAGAGGGATATGCTACCACCCGGGCCCGTCTGCCCGATGTGGACTCAAGGTCGCGGCCGGGCAGCCGCTAATGGCTTCGGAGGGCTGCACCGGGCGGCCCGGAGACCGCCATGGACAACCTGATGGCAACGGCCTGGAGCGGCATGCGGGCAGCAGGGCAAGGCGTGCAGGTGGCCGCGCACAACGTGGCCAACCTGGCGACAGCCGATGCACCGCGCCTGCAGGTGCAGCGCGCGGCGGTGGAGCAGGGTGGGGTGCAGACCCGGGTGACCGCTGCCGGCGCCGATCCCGCCGCGCCGCTGGCTGATCTGCTGGCGGCAAACGCGGAGGTGGTGGCCTTCGCCGCCAACGCTTCGCTGGTCCGCCGCCAGGACCAGATGCTGGGGTCGCTGCTGGATCGCCGGGCCTGAGCAGCCCGGCCTGGCAGATGACAGCCAGCGCCGGGCAGCGCCGGGCCATGCCCGGCGACCACCCAGCGTGTCAGGCCGACAGTTCCAGCAGCAGCTTGTTCAGGCGCGCAACGTAGGCGCCCGGGTCCTTCAGGCTGTCGCCGGCCGCGAGCGCGGCCTGGTCGAACAGCACGCGGCCGAGATCATCGAAACGATCACCGTCGGCCTCGCCATCGAGCTTGGCGATCAACGGGTGCCCCGGATTGATCTCCAGCACCGGCTTGCTGTCAGGCACCTTCTGGCCGCTGGCTTCCAGGATCTGGCGCATCTGCAGCCCCAGATCCTGTTCACCGATGGCCAGCACCGCTGGCGAATCGGTCAGCCGGTGCGACACGCGGACTTCGGCCACGTCGTCGCCAAGCACCGCCTTCAGCCGCTCGATCAGGGCCTGCTTGTCCTTGGCCGCCGCTTCCTGTTCCTGCTTGTCCGACTCGGTCTCCAGCGCGCCGAGGTCGAGGTCGCCACGGGCGATGTCGACAAAGCCCTTGCCGTCGAAGTCGGTCAGGTAACCCATCAGCCATTCGTCGATGCGGTCGGTCAGCAGCAGCACTTCCACGCCTTTCTTGCGGAACACTTCCAGGTGCGGGCTGTTGCGGACCTGGCTGTAGCTCTCGCCGGTCAGGTAGTAGATCTTGTCCTGGCCTTCGGCCATGCGACCGATGTAGTCGGCCAGCGAGACGGTCTGGGCATCGCCCTCGCCACGGGTGGAGGCGAAGCGCAGCAGGCCGGCCACCTTCTCGCGGTTGTTGTAGTCCTCGGCCGGTCCTTCCTTCAGCACCTGGCCGAATTCCTTCCAGAACGTGGCGTACTGCTCGGGCTTGTCGGTTGCCAGCTTCTCCAGCATGTCCAGCGAGCGCTTGGTCAGCGCGGCCTTCATCGAATCGATGACCGGGCCGGACTGCAGGATCTCGCGCGAGACGTTCAGCGACAGGTCGTTGGAATCGACCACGCCCTTGATGAAGCGCAGGTACAGCGGCAGGAACTGCTCGGCCTGGTCCATCACGAACACCCGCTGGACATACAGCTTCAAGCCCTTGGGCGCATCGCGGTGATACAGATCGAACGGTGCACGGCCCGGCACGTACAGCAGCGAGGTGTACTCCAGCTTGCCTTCGACCTTGTTATGGCTCCACGCCAGCGGATCGCTGTGGTCGTGTGCCACGTGCTTGTAGAACTCGCTGTACTCGGCGTCGCTGATCTCGGTGCGCGGACGGGTCCACAGCGCGCTGGCACGGTTGACGGTTTCCCATTCGACCGCCGCGCCCTCTTCACCCCCTTCCTTCGGCATCTGGATCGGCAGACCGATGTGGTCGGAGTACTTCTTGAGGATGCTGCGCAGGCGCCAGCCATCGGCAAAGTCGTGTTCGCCGTCCTTCAGGTGCAGCACGATGCGGGTGCCGCGCTCGGGCTTGTCGAGGGTCGCGACGTCGAAGTCGCCTTCGCCGCGCGAGGTCCAGCGCACGCCTTCGCTGCTGGCCAGGCCGGCCCGCCGCGAGGTGACTTCGACTTCGTCGGCGACGATGAACGCGCTGTAGAAGCCGACACCGAACTGGCCGATCAGCTGCGAGTCCTTCTTCTGGTCGCCGGACAGCTGGCGCAGGAAGTCGCCGGTACCGGACTTGGCAATGGTGCCGAGGTGGGCGATGGCCTCGGCGCGGCTCATGCCGATGCCGTTGTCCTCGATGGTGATGGTGTGGGCGGCCGGGTCGAAACTGACGCGCACGCGCAGGTCGCTGTCGTCTTCCAGCAGGGACGGCTGGGTCAGCGCCTCGAAGCGCAGCTTGTCGGCCGCGTCGGCGGCATTGGACACCAGCTCGCGCAGGAAGATCTCCTTGTTGGAGTACAGCGAGTGGATCATCAGCTGCAGCAGCTGCTTGACTTCGGTCTGGAAGCCAAGGGTTTCGGTCTGGGTCGTCTCGGTCATCGATAGGGCTCCGTGTGCAGTGCCGCGCCAGCGCGTGCGGCCTCGCCAAGGGGTAGGGGTGATTGTCCCGAAATCAAGGGGGTTGGTCGGGCAGGGCGGCGCCCTGCACCCGCAGAGGCCAGAGCCAAAGCAAGAGCGGGCACTCCGTGGGATGGCGGGGCACTGTGGGTTCGCGGGGGCGCCGTGAATCCGTCCATGGAGGCTTGGTCGCCGCATCCATGCGGCTCACACCCCGCGAACCCACAGTGCCCCGCCTTCGACAGTTGGCCGGTGGCCACTAGATCCACGCCGTGCGTGGATGAAATCTCTCAGATCTCGAGATCCAAGCCAGGGTCAGATCCGTTTTCCACAGGAAAACGGATCTGACCCCAAGAGCCGTTCCGACAGATCGCAGGAAACGGTCGAAGGCGGGGTGGATCAGGTTGTGGGGGTGTCCGCGGCATGGATGCCGCGGCCAAGCCCCCAGGGATGGGTTCACGGCGTCCCCCACAACCTGACCCACCCCGCCAACCCCCAGGAAACCAGCCTTTGCCGTTGCTCCAGCCGTTGCTCCAGCCGTTGCTCTGGCTTCTGCGGGTGCCGGGCGCCGCCCGGCCGAACTACAATCCCGCTCATGCTGAAATTCTCGAACACCCTTCGCCGGTGGCCCCGATGAGCGGCCGTGGAGGCAATGACGGCCAGGTTCGCATCATCGGCGGGCGCTGGCGCAATACCCGCCTGCCGGTGCCGAACCTGCCGGGCCTGCGGCCCAGCAGTGACCGTGTGCGCGAGACCCTGTTCAACTGGCTGATGCCCCGACTGGCCGGGGCCCGCGTGCTGGACCTGTTTGCCGGCAGCGGCGCGCTGGGCCTGGAAGCCGTCTCGCGCGGCGCCGCTCACGCCACCCTGGTCGAGCGCGATGCCCAGCTCGGCCGCAATCTGTCGGCCGCCGTCGCCAAGCTGCAGGCCAGCGCGCAGATCACCGTGGTCCAGGCCGATGCCCTGCGCTGGCTGCAGGGCGCGCCCGCGCAGCAGGCGGATCTGGTGTTCATCGACCCGCCGTTCGCCGATGGCCTCTGGCAGGACGTGCTGGCCCAGCTGCCGCGGCATCTGGCAGCCGACGCCTGGCTCTACCTGGAGTCGCCGGCCGGTCACGTCCCGGTGCTGCCGCCGGACTGGCTGCTGCACCGCGAGGGCGGCACCCGTGAGGTGCGCTTTGCCCTGTACCGCCGCGCCGCTGCTACACTTTGACTTCATCTGAACATCTGCAACCGCCCATGACCGTGGCCAACCGCCGCATTGCCGTCTACCCCGGCACGTTCGATCCGATCACCAACGGTCATATCGACCTGGTGAACCGGGCCGCGCCGCTGTTTGAAAAGGTCGTGGTCGGCGTGGCGCAGAGCCCGTCCAAGGGGCCGACCCTGCCGCTGGAACTGCGCGTGCAGCTGGCCCGGGATGCCCTGGGCCACCATGGCAACGTCGAGGTCTGCGGGTTCGATACCCTGCTGGCCCATTTCGTACGCTCCGTCCAGGGCGGGGTCCTGCTGCGCGGCCTGCGCGCGGTGTCGGACTTTGAATACGAGTTCCAGATGGCGAGCATGAACCGCCACCTGATCCCGGAAGTCGAGACCCTGTTCCTGACGCCGGCCGAGCAGCACAGCTTCATTTCGTCTTCGCTGGTCCGCGAGATCGCGCGCCTGGGCGGCGACGTGTCCGGCTTCGTGCCGGCCGCGGTGCTTGAAGCCCTGCGCAGGGTCCGCGAGGCGAAATCGACCCAGTCATAAGCCCCGCCGTACCCGCACCCCTTACGTACAACACCACGCACCATTCCGGGAGGAAACCATGAACACCACCATGCGCGCGATGCTGATCGCCTCGTTGGCCCTGGCCTTCACCGCCTGCAAGAAGGAAGAGGCCGCTCCGGTCGACGAAGCCAAGCAGGCGCTGGTCGCCCCGTCCAAGGACGACGACGCAGGCTGGAAGAAGTACCTGCAGGAAGTCGCCATCCAGAACATGGGCAACATCTCCAACAGCCCGTTCCTGTACTACCTCTCGCCGGAATCGGACCCGGACTTCCAGGCCAAGTACGAGCGCCAGACCGAGAGCGCGACCCAGGCCGTGGCCCGTGGCGTGCAGCCGGGCAACATGTTGGCCTTCGGTTCGTCGGCCTCGGGCAAGATGGCGGACATGATCCAGGCCGTGTTCAAGGACGTGTCGCCGGATTCGATGAAGGGCGTGCGCGTCGTCTTCATCGGCCAGTCGGCCGACAACGCCCGCGTGCAGGCGGCCGTGCAGCCGACCGGTGCCGAGTACATTTTCGTCGAAGCCAAGTAAGACCGAGCCGTGGCGGCCACGTTGCAACGTGGCCCGGGTGGCGCCTGTAGCGGGCGCCACCGATGACCTGACCGGCCCGCGCGCCCGCGCTGGCCGGTCCTTTGTCCCAAGGCGCGGGCGAGGAGTATCGCCATGTCGCTGAAAATCAATGAGCTCTGCGTCAACTGCGACGTCTGCGAGCCGGCCTGCCCGAACCAGGCCATTGCGATGGGTGAAACCATCTACGTGATCGACCCCGCCCGTTGTACCGAGTGCGTGGGCCATTTCGACGAGCCACAGTGCGTGGTCGTCTGCCCGGTCGAATGCATCGATCCGGACCCGGAGATCGTGGAAACGGAAGACCAGCTGCTGGCCAAACTGCGCCGGCTGCAGCACGATCATCCCGAACTCTACGCGGAGCCCCCATCCGAATGAAGACGCTGCTCGTCCGTCCCGTACTGCTGCTCGGCCTGTTGCTGAGCCCGCTTGCCTGGGCCGATGCGCCGGCCCGTGCCGAACGTCCCGATGGCGCTGCGATTGCCAGCGGCCACGCGCTGGCCACCCAGGCCGGCGTGGACATCCTTGCGCAGGGAGGCAACGCGTTCGACGCCGCAGTGGCGGTGTCCTCGACGCTGGCGGTGGTCGAGCCGATCAGTTCCGGCCTGGGCGGTGGCGGCTTCTTCCTGCTGCATGACGCGGCCACCGGCAAGGACGTGATGCTGGATGCGCGCGAGACCGCGCCGGCCGCCGCCACGCCGCAGGCCTTCCTTGACGGGAAGGGCAACCTGGACCGCGACCGCTCGGTCAACGGCGCCTGGTCGGCGGGTATCCCCGGCCTACCTGCGGCGCTGGTGGAGCTTTCGGCCCGGCACGGCAGGCTGCCCCTGGCGGTTTCGCTGCAACCGGCCATCCGCATCGCCCGCGACGGCTTCCCGGTGTACGAGCGGATGGCCAAGGGCTATGCCTCGCGCCGCGAGGTGATGGAGCGTTACCCCGGGACCCGCGAGGTGTACCTGCGCAACGGCAGGCCGATCGCCACCGGTGATGTGTTCCGGCAGCCGGAACTGGCGCAGACACTGGAGCGGCTGGCGGCGGGTGGCTTCGATGGCTTCTACAAGGGCCAGACCGGCAAGCTGCTGCTGGCCGGGGTGAAGCAGGCCGGTGGCCGCTGGACCGCCGAGGAGCTGGCCGGCTACCGGGTGAAGCAGCGCGAGCCGATCGTCTTCGACTACAACGGCTGGAAGATCACCACGGCGCCGCCGCCGTCGTCCGGTGGCATCGCCCTGGCCAGCATGCTGCAGATCCTGGAAGGCTGGGACATCAAGCAGATGGATCCGGCGCACCGCGCCCATCTGGTAGTCGAATCGATGCGGCGTGCCTACCGCGACCGCACGTTCTTCCTGGGCGATCCGGACTTCGTGCAGATCCCGCAGAAAGTGCTGACCAGCAAGGATTACGCGCAGGGCCTGCGTGCCACCATCCATCCGGAGAAGGCCACGCCCAGCGACCTGCTGTCGGGCAATCCGACGCCACTGGAGGACGACGAGACCACCCATTTCTCGATCATCGACCGTGATGGCAACCGCGTCGGCGCCACCCAGACCGTCAACCTGCTGTACGGCTCGGGCCTGATACCCAAGGGCACCGGTGTGCTGCTGAACAACGAGATGGATGATTTCGCGCTGAAGCCGGGCACGCCCAATGCGTTCGGCGTGATGGGCTACGAGGCCAACGCACCGAAGCCGGGCAAGCGCATGCTCAGCTCGATGACGCCGACCTTCATGGAGAACGCCGACAAGGTCGTGGTGCTGGGCACCCCCGGCGGCAGCCGCATCATCACCATGGTGCTGCTGGGCATCCTTGGTTACGACGCCGGCCTGGACGCGCAGCAGGTCGCGGCGCTGCCGCGCTACCACCACCAGTGGCTGCCGGACCTGATCGAGGCCGAAGACAACGCGTTCGACGCGGCCACCGTGAAGCAGCTGCAGGCGATGGGCCACAAGATCGATCTGCCGGGGAATGTCGCCGCCGGTGGTCGCGGCTCCAGCCACGTCTGGGGCAATCTGCAGACGGTGGAATGGGATCGCAGGAGCAACCGGTTGTTCGGCGGCAGCGATCCGCGCAACCCGGTCGGCAGCGCCCAGGTGGTGCCCGGCAGGTAACGGTCGGGCTCGCCGGGTCCCATCCGGCCGACGGTGAGCCGCAGCGCCCTGCCCGCAACGGCAGGGCGCTGCAGTTTCTTTCTAGCGATTATTTAACGGCCTGCCGACGATAATCGGCGCATGAAACTCTGGTCGATTCGTGGTAACTCGCAGCGCCTCGACGGCGGTGCGATGTTCGGCAACGCACCCCGTGCGTTGTGGGAAAAATGGGCGGCACCGGATGAGCTGAACCGTATCGAGCTGGCATGCCGCGCGCTGTTGGCCAGCCCGCTGGAAGGCAAGACGGTCCTGTTTGAAACCGGCATCGGCGCGTTCTTCGATCCGCGCATGCGCGAGCGCTATGGCGTGCAGGAAAGCCAGCACGTGCTGATCGATTCGCTGCGTGAGGCGGGCTTCGAACACGAGGACATCGACGTGGTGGTCCTCAGCCACCTGCACTTCGACCACGCCGGCGGCCTGCTGGCAGCATGGAGCGAGGGGCGCGAGCCCGAACTGCTGTTTCCCAATGCCACCTATGTGGTCGGTGCACAGCACTGGCAGCGCGCACTTCAGCCGCACCCGCGCGACCGCGCCAGTTTCATCCCGGAGCTGCCCGGGCTGCTGCAGGCCAGTGGGCGCCTGGAAGTGGTCGACGGCGAGTTCTCCAGGGCGCTGGGGCGCAGCGTGCGTTTCAGCTACAGCGATGGGCATACGCCGGGGCTGATGCTGGCCGAGATCGTCGGCCATGGGCATGCAGGCGAGGTCGCTCGCGGTGGCGTGGTGTTCTGCGCTGACCTGATTCCGGGGCGCTCGTGGGTGCACGTGCCGATCACCATGGGATATGACCGCAACGCGGAACTGCTGATCGACGAGAAGCGGCAGTTCCTGGAGGACAAGCTGGCGCGCAACGTGCATCTGTTCTTTACCCACGACCCGCAGGTCGCACTGGCCCAGCTGGGTCGCGACGACAAGGGGCGTTTCGTGACCCTGCACGAGCAGGGTGAACTGAAGGCGCGCGCACTGGGGTGAGTGCCGGGGTCGGAGCCCTTTCTGCGAAAGGGATCTGACCCCGCCGCACCGGTCAGCCGACGCGGGTGCCGAAGATGCGGTCGCCCGCGTCGCCGAGGCCCGGCAGGATGTAGCCCTTTTCGTTGAGCTGGGCGTCGATTGCCGCCGTGTAGATCTCCACATCCGGATGCGCTGCCTTGACCGCGTCGATGCCCTCCGGAGCGGCGACCAGGAAAATGCCCTTGATGCGTCGCGCACCGGCCCGCTTGAGCATGTCGATGGTGGCGATCAGGGTGCCGCCCGTGGCCAGCATCGGGTCCAGGATCAGCGCATCGCGCTCTTCCAGGCGCCCGGTGAGGCGCTCGAAGTACGGCACCGGCTGCAGGGTTTCCTCATCGCGCTGCAGGCCGACCACACTCACGCGGGCGGCAGGGATCAGCGACAGTACGCCGCTGAGCATGCCCAGGCCGGCGCGCAGGATCGGCACCACGGTGATCTTGGCGCCAGCGATGCGCTGCACGGTCACCGGACCGGCCCAGCCGGGCAGGGTGTGCGGCTCGGTGTCCAGGTCAGCGGTGGCCTCATAGGCCAGCAGCGTGCCCAGCTCGTTGGCCAGTTCGCGGAAATCCTTGGTGCTGAGCGCGGCGTTGCGCATCAGGCCGATCTTGTGCTGCACCAGCGGGTGGCGCACTTCGACGATCTTCATGGTCGGAAAAGGGGGAAGGGAGAGGCGATCATTCTGCCGGATCGGGGTGCGGAACCCCAAACGGAGCGCAGCCAGCGGGCGCGGATCGAGGGCGTCTGTCATGGCCATGCAACCTTGCGGACATACCGTCCAGACCCATTCTTAACAGGAATGGGGATTCCCAGTGCATATCAAGACTCCGTTGGCCGTTGCCATCACGCTGACCCTGGCGATGGGGGCCAGCGCTCCGCTGCAGGCCGCCGCGCAGCAGACGGTCGCCGCCACGGGGGCAGCGGCGGTCGATGCGATCGACCTGGACCGCGTCGAGGTGCGTGCGCAGCTCGAATCGCAGATCCGCGCGGTCGATCTGAAGCGCAGCAGCGACGCGATCGAAGACGCCGTGTCTTCCGACGCCCTTGGCCAGTATCCGGACAAGAACGTGGCCGAATCGCTGCAGCGTCTACCCGGCATCAGCGTCACCCGCGACCAGGGCGAAGGCCGTTTCGTGGTCATCCGGGGCCTGGACGCCAACCTCAACAGCGTCAGCGTCGATGGAATCGCCGTGGGTACGCCGGAGGACTCCAGCCGCGCTGCACCGCTGGATGTCATTCCCTCCGACTCCACCGAGCGGCTGCGCGTGGTCAAGTCGCCAACGCCGGACATGCCCGGCGACGCGATCGGCGGTGCGGTCCTGGTCGAATCGGCCTCGGCATTCGATCGCGACGGGCGCAGCCTGCGTGCCAAGATCGAGGGCAGCCACCAGCAGCTCTCGGGCGAAACCAGCCCGAAGGCCGCCTTCAACTACAGCGAAGTGTTCGCCGATACGTTCGGCATCGCGCTGGGCGTGAACTACCAGAAGCGCAGGTTTGAATCGGACAACACCGAAGTGGAGTACGACGGCGAGGATGATGCTGCACCGGGGGATGTCACCGCGATCAACCTGCAGCACCGCAAGTACGAGATCGAGCGCAAGCGCATCGGCGCCAACCTCAACCTGGACTGGCGCCCGAATGAAGACAGCAAGTACTACCTGCGCACGTTGTACAGCCAGTTCGACGATGCCGAGACCCGCCAGCGGGTGATCTTCAATTTCGACGATGCCGACATGGTGCGCACCGGCACCGACCAGTACCGGCTGGATGACATGCCGGGCGATGCGATCGACAAGCGCATGCGTTACCGCACCAAGAAGGAGAACACCTTCGCAGCCAGCCTCGGTGGCGAGAACCGGCTGACCAGCGCGGTGGTCGATTACCGTATCGGCTACACCCGCACCGAGGAGCGGGTGAACGACGAGATGGAGGCGCGGTTCACACTGGATGGTGATGACTTCAACGGCACCCTGGACCAGCGCAGCCGGCTGCCGACCTACAGTTTCGACAACCCGCAGTGGCTGGACAACGGCAACTACGCCTTCGACCGCTTCGTGCTTTCGCCCAAGCAGGTCAACGACAAGGAGCACAGCGCGCAGGTCAACGTACGCTTCGACGGCGACAGCAGCAGCCTGAAGTTCGGCCTGCTGGGCCGCTGGCGCGACCGCGATGTCAATACCGACGAGCGTGAGCTGCGGGTGGGCCCGAAGGTGGCACTTTCGAGCTGGACCACGTCGGCCCCCGAGCATCGCCATGGCAACCTGGGCGATGGCATGGATTCGGCGGCGATGCGGGCGTACTGGGCGGCCAATGGCAGCCAGTACAGCGCCCGGCCGCAGGATGCCGGCGCCAATGCCCTGGCATCGCTGGAAGAGGACTATGTGGCCAGCGAAGACATCTTCGCCAGCTATGCGATGGGGACCTGGGATATCGGCGCGCTGCGCATCATCGGCGGCGCACGCGTGGAGAACACCCGTTTCAGGGCGGTGGGCAACCAGGTCGAGGTGGCGGCCAACGGGCGCAGCTTCACCGTCACCCCGCGCGTGGCCAACAACAGCTACACCAATGTGCTGCCGGGCCTGCATCTGCGCTACGACGCAGCCGATGACTGGGTGCTGCGCGCCTCGGCCAACAAGACCGTCTCGCGCCCGTCCTTCGGCGACGTTTCGCCCCGTGTGGGCTACAGCCGCGGCGACGAGGAAGTGCGGCTGGGCAATCCCGAGCTGGATCCGTACGAGTCGAAGAACATCGACCTGTCGGTGGAAAAGTACATCGGCAGCACCGGCATCGTTTCGCTTGGCCTGTTCCACAAGTCCATCGACGGCTATATCGTGGAAACCGTGCGTACCAATGATCCGGACTACGACGGCTTCGACGTGACCCAGCCGATCAATGGCCGCAAGGCCACGGTACGCGGCGCCGAGTTCAACTGGCAGCAGCAGCTGGCCTTCCTGCCGGCAGGCTTCGACGGTCTTCTGGTCGGGGCCAGCGGCACCTGGCTGGATACCGAATTCGATGCCGGCATCGCGGACCGTGCCGGCGAGGACTTCACGCTGCCGCGTGCCTCCAAGCACGTGTACAGCGCGCATGTCGGCTACGAGAAATATGGACTGAGCACCCGCCTGGCTGCGGTGTACCGCAGCGAATATCTGGACAGCATCGGCAAGGGCCGTGCATTCGACATCTACGTGGCACCCAACACGCAGCTCGACTTCTCGCTGGATTATCGGTTCAGCCCGCGCGTCAGCCTGTACTTCGAGGCGCAGAACCTGCTGGACAAGCCGTTGGAGCTGTACCAGGGCACGCGCTCGCGCACGCTGCAGATGGAAGAATATGGCCGCACCTACGCGCTGGGCCTGAAGGTGGCGCTGTGATGGGGCGGCACATTCCGGGGCTCGTGGCAGCGATCGCAACCGCGCTGGTCGTGGGCTGCACGCCAGCGGCCGACCGTGCGCCGGCAGCACATGCGGCGTCGCCGACGCCTCCGGCGCGCACGGTGGCCACCGTTGCCGAGGCGTTCGTGTCGCCACTCACGCCCGCCGACAACATCGATTCGCCCGCAACCTGGCGCACGCCGGACGGGCAGATCTGGCTGATCGCCACCGCCAAGGCCACCGACAAACTGGTGGTGTATGACGGCAGCACCGGCCGTCACCTGCGCGACGTCGGTGCCACCGGTACCGGCCTTGGACAGTTCGATCGCCCCAATGGCATCGCCGTGACCGACGACCTGTTGTGGATCGTGGAACGCGACAATCACCGGGTCCAGGTCCTGTCCCTGCCGGACTTCACACCGCTGGCGACGTTCGCTGCCGAAGATCTGCGCAAACCCTACGGGCTGTGGGTCGATCGCAGGGCGGACGGCTACAGCGTCTACGTCACGGACTCCTGGGACAACGGCGAGGACGCACAGGGCCGCGACATCCTGCCGCCGCTGGCGGAACTGGACAAGCGCGTGCGCCAGTACCACGTTTCCCGCGACGGCGCGAAGATCGACGCGAAGCGCATCGCCGACATCGGCGACACCAGTGAGGCCGGTGCGCTGCGCGTGGTCGAATCGATCTGGGGCGATCCGGACAACGACCGTCTGCTGATTGCCGAAGAGGATGAGAGCTACGCCAGCGAGTTCAAGGTCTATACGCTGGCAGGCCGCTTCACCGGCACCACCTTCGGCCGTGACGTGTTCAAGGCGCAGGCCGAAGGGGTGACCCTGCGGACCTGCGGCAAGGACGGCTGGTGGATCACCACCGAGCAGGGCAAGCAGCGCAGCGTGTTCCATCTGTTCGATCGGCACACGCTGAAGCCGGTCGGTGCCTTCCAGGGCAATACCGTGGCCAACACCGATGGCATCTGGCTGATGCAGCAGCCCAGCACGCGGTTCCCGCACGGTGCGCTGTATGCGGTGCATGACGATCAGGGCGTGGTCGCCTTTGACTGGGAAAGCATTGCCAGGCAGCTGGCGCTGCCGCTGGAGTGTGGCGCATGAGGCGGCACAGCACGCGCGCGTTCGTCGCCAGCCTGCTGCTGGCCCTGCCTCTGCTGGTCACCGCGGCGGCCGAACCCAACACGCAGGTGCCGGCGGGCAGCCGCCACTATGCGGCATCGCCACTGCCGGATCGTATCGTTGCCTCGCCCTCGGCCGACCCCAGCCACGGATTCGCCGTGGCCTGGCGTACGGATGGCAGCGTACAGGCGCCACTGCTGGAGATCGCGCGTGCCGGCGATTCGCCGGCCATCGAAGGTATTCGCGCGCTGCGCGCGACCACGCAGGCGCTGCAGACCGAGAACGGCCTGTCTCACCATCACCGCGTTGACATCGATGGCCTGCAGCCGGATACCGCATACATCTACCGCGTGCAGGGCAAGGCGGGCTGGAGTGCATGGAACCAGCTGCGCACGCTGGCCACCGCCGGGCAGCCGCTGACGCTGCTGTACTTCGGCGATACCCAGAACAAGAATCTCAGTCACGTCAGCCGCGTGATCCGGGCCGCGCAGAAGGCGGCACCAGATGCTCGCCTGAGCCTGTTCGCGGGTGATCTGGTCAGCGGCGGCGACGGTGTGGACGACAGTGAATGGGGCGAATGGTTCGCTGCCACCGCCTGGCTGGCGCAGGAAACACTGGTGGCGCCTGCCATCGGCAATCACGAGTATTTCGAGGAGTTCGAGGACACTCCGCAGGAACGCCGTGTGCTGGGCCGGCACTGGCCGGTGACCTTCGCACTGCCGGGCAATGGCGCCGCTGCCGCGCAGCAGACCAGCTACTGGTTCGATGCGCAGGGCGTGCGCGTGGCGGTGCTTGATGGAACCTCGGCACTCGATCTCGGCACCGCCCAGGCCCAGGCACACTGGCTGGACAAGGTGCTGTCCGGCAATCCGCAGCCGTGGACCATCGTAATGCTGCACCAGCCCTTCTACTCGCCGCGCGAAGGCCGCGAGAACGCCGCATTGCGTGACGTGCTGCTGCCGGTGGTGCGTCGTCACCAGGTGGATCTGGTGCTGCAGGGGCACGACCACACCTATGGCCGCCGTGGCGAAGGACAGGCCGCCACACCGCAGTACGTGGTGACCGTGGCGGGACCGAAGCAGTACCGTCTTTCCGATGAAGCCCGAAGGACGATGGCCCCGGTGGCCGAGGACACCCAGCTGTTCCAGGTGCTGCGCATCGATCCGCAGCACCTGCGCTATGAGGCGCGCACGGTGACCGGGCAGCTGTACGATGCTTTCGAGCTGCACCGTGACGCCAGCGGGGGCAAGCAGCGCACGGAGCTGACCGAAGGCCGCATCACGCCACGCGACTGCCCGCGCGCGCAGACTGCCAAGGGTCGCGCCGACCGTTGCTGGGAATAAGGAGACGCCGATGACCATGCCCCGACGCATCGTTCCTCTTGCTGCCATCGGTGCCGCTCTGCTGTTGCTGGCCGGTGCGGTGGCCGCCGCTGATGCGGTGCTGCATCCGTTCCTGGCGGCCCAGCCGCAGCAGGCACCGCAGGAGGTGAACCTGGCCGTGGAAATTCCCGCTGGCAGCTTCACCAAGTATGAGATCAAGGACGACGGGCTGGTCCACGTCGACCGCTTCCAGTCGATGCCGGTGGCCTATCCGGCCAACTATGGTTCGATGCCGCGCACGCTGGCGGGCGACAACGATCCGTTGGACGCGCTGGTGCTGACCCGTGAACCCCTGCACCCCGGCGTGATCATCCGCTTCCGCCCGATCGGCTATCTGAAGATGATCGATGGCGGCGAACATGACGAGAAGGTCATCGGCGTGCCGACCGACAAGGTTGATCCGAGCTATGCAGGCGTCCGCGATCTGGCCGATCTGCCGGAGATCGAGCGGCAGCGCATCGAGGCGTTCTTCCGCGTGTACAAGGATCTGCCAGCCGGACGCAACCCGGTGCAGCTGCAGGGCTGGGGCAACGCGGCCGAGGCGCGTACGCTGATCCGCGAAGCCATGCAGCGTTTCGACGCCGGGAAGTAGTCCGGCTGCGGACGGCGTTGCACCCCTGCGCGGTCTTCACCTGTGCTGGCTATCATGGCCGCCTTCCACAGCAAAGGCGGTGCACGTGTCGGTAGCGTTGGTCTGGTTCCGTCGCGACCTGCGGCTGCAGGACAATCCGGCCCTGCAGGCCGCACTGGATGCGGGGCACGATGTGGTCCCTGTGTACATCCACGCGCCGCACGAAGAAGGCGAGTGGGCGCCGGGAGCGGCATCCAACGCCTGGCGTCATCGCTCGCTTGCCGCGCTGGATGCGGATCTGCGTGGCCGCGGTTCTTCCCTGGTGCTGCAGATCGGCGACAGCCTGCCGGTGCTGCAGGCACTGATCGCACGGACCGGTGCCACGGCGGTGTACTGGAACCGCAAGTACGAGCCCGCCACCCAGCCACGTGATGCCTCCATCAAGCGCACGCTGCGCGAGCAGGGCATCGATGCGCAGAGCTGCAACGGCAGTCTGCTGTTCGAGCCGTGGGATATCGCCACCCAGCAGGGGCAGCCGTACAAGGTGTTCACCCCGTACTGGCGCAACGTGCTCAGTCACTGGCGCCTGCCCGGGCTGCAGGCGGCGCCCGCGGCACTGGCGGCGCATGCCGTCGAAGGCGAGTCGCTGCAGGCGCTCGGGCTGGCACCGGCGCTCGGCTGGGACGAGGGCTTCTGGGAGCACTGGCAGCCGGGAGAGGCCGGCGCACTGGAGGCGCTTTCGGTGTTCGAGGACGGGGCGCTGCGAGGCTATCGCGCGCAGCGCGACCTGCCGGACCGGGTCGGCACCTCGCGGCTGTCACCGCACCTGCACTTCGGCGAGATCGCGCCCTGGCGCATCGCCCATGCGCTGGAAGGGCTGCGCAGCACCGGTACCGACGCCGACATCGACGGCTACCTGCGGCAACTGGGCTGGCGTGACTTCGCCTACCACCTGCTGCATCACTTTCCGGAGACCCCCACCGGCAACCTCAACCCGCGCTTCGACCGCTTTCCGTGGGCCACGCCCAGCGCCGGCCAGCTGCATGACTGGCAGCGCGGCAACACCGGTGTACCGATCGTGGATGCCGGCCTGCGCGAGCTGTGGCATACCGGCTACATGCACAACCGGGTGCGGATGATCGTCGCCAGCTACCTGTGCAAGCACCTGCGCGCGCACTGGCTGCATGGCGCACGCTGGTTCTGGGACACACTGGTCGATGCCGACCTGGCCAACAACACGATGGGCTGGCAGTGGGTGGCCGGTACCGGTGCGGATGCAGCGCCTTACTTCCGCGTATTCAATCCGGTCACCCAGGCCGAAAAGTTCGATCCTCAGGCGCGCTACATCACCCGCTGGGTACCGGAACTGGCGGCGCTGCCGGTGAAGGCGCGCTTCGCGCCGTGGCAGCATCCGCAGTGGCTGGCCGAGCACGCGCCGGAGTATCCGCGCAGCCCTCTTGTGGATCTGGCCGCCGGCCGGGATGCAGCGCTCGCCGCCTACCGCCAGTCGGGAGCGGGGTAAAGCGCCGTCGCGGGGTTCCAGACAGCTAGCTGAACAAGGGCCTGTCTAGCGGCGTGTTCATCATCCCGGCATCGCGTCCTGCTGTTTATCCTCTGTGCGGCCCGCAAGCCGCCGGCCCGACCGGAAACCAAGGAGACCATCATGATCCGCAACACCACCCGCAATGTCGCACTGGCCCTGATGAGCGCGGCCGTCCTGTCGGCCTGCGCCACCGGCGGTTCCTACGTGCAGAGCGATCAGTACGGCAACCCGACCGAGCAGCAGAACCGGACGGGTCGCAACGCGCTGATCGGTACCGCCATTGGCGTGGCCGCCGGCCTGCTCAGCGGCGACAGTGCGACCGAGCGCCGCCAGCACGCGCTGATCGGTGCAGGCATCGGCGCGCTCAGTGGCGCGGCCGTGGGCCAGTACCAGGATCGCCAGGAACGCGCGCTGCGCGAGCGCACTGCCAACACCGGCATCGATGTGCAGCGCCAAGGCGACAACATCATGCTGAACCTGCCCGACGGCATCACCTTCGATTTCGGCAAGTCGGCACTGAAGCCGCAGTTCTACGGCGCGCTCAACGGCGTGGCCGGCACCCTGCGTGATTACAACCAGACCATGATCGAAGTGGTCGGCCATACCGACAGCATCGGCAGCGATGCGGTCAACAACCGCCTGTCCAAGGAGCGCGCCGATTCGGTCGCCCAGTACCTGATCGGGCAGGGCGTGCAGAGCGTGCGTATCGAAACGCTGGGCGCCGGCAAGGCGTACCCGATTGCCGACAACAGCACCGATGCCGGCCGTGCCAAGAACCGCCGTGTTGAAATCCGCGTGATTCCGCTGCAGCAGTAACGCGCGGCGCGTGCGTGCAGGTCCGGCGCAGCCGGAACGGGAATGCCGCCCTTGCAGGCGGCATTTTCGTTGGCGGCGATGCGCGGCGCCTACCGCAGGAACGGCGGCCGGGTCATGCTGCGGCCGTCGGCCGCACCACGATCTCGTTCACGTCCACGTCGTCGGGCTGCTCGATGGCGAACCGCACCGCGCGCCCGATCGCATCCGGCTGCAGGGCGATGGCGCGATAGCCGACCATCATTTCGGCGGCGACCGGGTCGGTGATGCTGTCCGCAAGCTCGCTTTCCACCACGCCGGGGTGGATGCAGGTGACCCGCAGCTCGCGGTGTTCCTGGCGCAGGCCCTCCGAGATGGCGCGTACCGCGTGCTTGGTGGCGCAGTAGACCGCAGCGGTCGGTACGACCGACAGCGCGCCGATGGACGCGATGTTGATGATCTGTCCGCGGCCGCGTGCGCGCATATGGGGCAACACGGCCGCGATCCCGTGCAGTACACCGCGGATGTTGACGTCGATCATCCGGTCCCATTCGTCCACCTTCAGCGATGCCATCGGCGACAGTGGCATCACACCGGCATTGTTGACGATCACATCGAGGGCGCCGAACTGCTCCAGGGCCGAAGCGGCGAACGCTTCGACCTGCGCGCGCTGTGTCACGTCCAGCGCATGCACGCGTACGTCGGCGCCGTGCTGGCGCAGTTCATCCGCCAGTGCCTGCAACCGTTCGAGGCGGCGCGCGCCCAGCACCAGGCGCGCGCCGGGCTGCGCCAGCGAGCGGGCGATGCCGGCGCCGATGCCGCTGGAGGCACCGGTGATCAGGATGGTTCGGGAATGGCTCATGGCAGGTCTCCGGAAGGGCTAGGGGGAAATGCCGGGTCGTGCCCGGTGCAGTCACGGTAGACGGCCTGCTTCGTCGCGATAAGATGGCGACTGCTGACTACCTTGTATAGATCCGCTAACCAATGTCCGTCGATCTCAATGCCCTCGCGGTGTTCCAGCGGGTAGCCGACTGCAGCAGCTTCACCGCGGCGGCCCAGCAACTGGGCGTGACCCGGTCGGCCGTCAGCCAGACCATCGCCCGGTTGGAACAGTCGCTCGGTGTCGCTCTGGTGCTGCGCACCACCCGCAGCGTCAACCTCACCGATGCCGGCCAGGCGCTGCTTGCGGCGGTCAGACCCGCCCTGGCTGAGCTGGGCAGCGCCGTGGAGTCCACGCTACGTCGCGGCAGCACCCTCAAGGGCCAGCTGCGCCTGGCCGTGTCCTCCATTGCCGAGCATTTCCTGGCCGGTCCCCTGCTGGCCAGCTTCGCCGCCCGGCACCCGGAGCTGCAGCTGGACATCACGGTGACCGATGAGGAGTTCGACATTGTCGAGGCGGGTTTCGACGCGGGCGTGCGTCTGGGCGAGGTGATCGCCCAGGACATGGTGGCGATTCCGGTGTCCGGCCGGCAGCGGCAGGTGGTGGTGTGCACTCCGCGGTATGGGCAGCAGCACGGCATGCCCAGGCACCCGCGCGAGCTGCCCGGGCACCGTTGCATCGGCTGGCGCGCCGCACCACGCAAGGCGCCCTATCGCTGGGAATTCGAAGAGCGCGGACGCGAGTTCAGCGTCGATGTGCAGCCGGAGATCACCAGCAATGACATGGCCACGATGACCCGCCTGGCATTGGCGGGCGCCGGGCTGGCCTTCGGCATGGAGGACACATGGCGCCCGTGGCTGCAGCGTGGGGAACTGGTCAGCGTGCTGGAGCCGTACTGTCCGTGGTTCGCAGGGTTCTTCCTGTATTACCCCAGCCGGCGCCAGGCCGAGCCGAAGCTGCGGGCACTGATCGAGCATCTGCTGGAACAGCGCGCCGCATGACGCCGGGCAGGCCCCGCTTCACGCCGCCGGCGCGGCCACCTTCTCCAGGATCCGCTTGCCGCTGATCTCAAGCGCGGCATCTTCCTGCTCCTGCTGCTGCCGCGCCAGCTTCGCGCCAGGGCACTGCGCCAGCATGTAATTGGCGTCGAAGTTGAGCTTCTCCACCAAGAAGTCGACGAATGCGCGCACCTTCGGCGAGACCAGGCGGCCGCCGGCAAAGACCGCGTTGAAATCCACCTCCGGACCTGTCCACCCGGCAAGCACGCGACGGACCATGCCTGACTCGACGAACGGCTTGGCCATCACATCGCCGGTCAGCAGCAGGCCTTCACCGCACACCAGCGCGCCGTTGAGCGCGGACATGTCGTTGGCCGTCATCAGCGGCGTCACCGGGAAGTCACGCAGTTCCCCTCCGTTCTCGCCCAGCTGCCAGGTAAAGCGCGGTGAATTGCCAGTGTGGTAGGGCTTGCGCATGGCCAGGATGCGATGGAACTGAAGCTCTTCCGGGTGCAGTGGTTCGCCGTAGCGCTCGATGTAGGCTGGGCTGGCGAACACCTGCGTGCGCAGGCTGCCGAGCTTGCGTGCGACCAGGTTGGAATCGGGCAGGGCGCCGACGCGCAGGGCCAGATCGGCTTCACCGGCGATCAGGTCGAGCTTCTCGTTGCCCATGTGCATGTCCAGGCGGATTTCCGGGTACTGCGCATGGAACTGGCCCAGCAACGGCGCGATCCAGGTGATGCCGATGGAGTAGGGCACAGTGAAACGCAGCCAGCCGCGTGGGCCGGACTGCAGCTGGCTGACCGCGCTCTCGGCTTCTTCCAGCTCGCGCGCGATGCGCTGGCAGTGCTCGTGGTAGATCGAGCCCGCCTCGGTCAGGCCAAGACGGCGCGTGGTCCGGTGCAGCAGGCGCGCGCCCAGCCGTGTCTCCAGCTCCTGCACCTTGCGGCTGACAGTGGTCTTGGGCAGGCCGAGCGCTTTGGCAGCTGCGATGAAGCTGCCCTGCTCGACCACTTTGACGAAGATCAGCGTTTCATTGAGATCGTGGGACATGGTCGGGAGTCCTGGACGTCGGGGGTGGGACAATCGTGACAGATCGATTGGACCGGGAACGGGATGATTATTCCCCTTAATCAGGACTAATCAAGTAAAGGTTTGAGGTCTATCGTGGCGCCATTCGTGAAATGGAGTCCCCCCGCCATGAGCCTGCGCAACATTCTTGCCCGTTTCCGGCATGCCGGCCAGAACGCCCTGGATCTGGCGATGACCGTTGAGATCCGCCCGAGTTCCTTGGTGCACAAGGATTTCCGTGAGTTTACCGCGCCCATGCGGCAGCAGCGTGGCGGTGCCATCCGCTTGGCGCCGCAGAAGAGCGATCGACTGCGCCGAATCGGGACTATCCCGGATTTGGGAGGAAATGTCCCGTGAATGGGATTCTGATGCCCGAAGTCCTGGTCCTCGGCGGAACCGGTGCGGTCGGCCAGGGCGTGGTCGGTGCGCTGCTGGAAGCCGGCAGCCCGGTGCTGGTGGTCGGCCGCGATCCAGGACGGCTGGCGTCGCTGGAAGCGCAGTTCGCCGATGAGCCCGGCCTGCAGACCATGCTCGGTTCACTGGCAGACGACGGTTCGGCGCAGGTCCTGGCCGAGCGCGTCGCGCAGCGCCCGCGGCCGTTGGCGGCGGTGATCGCGGCCATGGGCGGTCCTTACAACCGTGGCCGGGTGATGGACCGCAAGGGCGACGAACTGCTCGGCGCACTGCAGGCCGACCTGATGCCCCATGTGCATGCGGTACGCCACCTGCTGCCGCTGCTGCGTGACAACGTGCATGCGCGGCGCTACGTGATGATCGGCAGCCCTGCCGGTCTCAAGCCCTGGGCCGGCTACGGCGAGACCTCGATCACCACCGCCGCCCTGCGCATGTACGCGCAGGTGGTGCACCAGGAAGCACAGGCGGTTGGTGTCCGTGCGCAGATGCTGGAGGTGTGCAGCCCGGTGTGTACGCCGGCCAACGCCGCCAACGCATGCATCGAGTGGCCGAGCTCGCTGCTGGTCGGCCGGCGCGTGGTGTCGCTGCTTGATGGCTGCCGCGACAACCGCGCCATCGTTCGCTGCGACAGCAGCGATGCGGAACTGCCACGGGGCCTGCTGCGACTGGAAGTTCCACCACCGTGGCGCGACGCCGTCGGTGTCGCTTGACCTTGACCTTGGTTTAGGTTGCAGCATACGCCGCACTTTCTGATAGCCATTCTCATTAGCTGTACCACCCCTCCGTACGGATGCATGCCATGACTTCCCCCAAAACCACCCCACATCGTTTCGGCCATCGCATTGCGATGGTCGGCGTGTCGATCCTCGCCGCGGCGGTGCTCGCTGCCTGCAGTGGCGGCCATGCCGAAGAAGCCGGTGCACCGCCCCCGCCGCAGGTCAGCGCAGCCCCGGTGCTGGTCAAGCAGATCAGCCAATGGGACGAGTTCAGCGGCCGCATCGAGGCGGTGCAGAGCGTTGAACTGCGTCCGCGCGTGTCCGGCTACATCGACAAGGTCAACTACGTCGAAGGCCAGGAAGTGAAGAAGGGCGATGTGCTCTTCACCATCGACGCGCGCAGCTACCAGGCCGAGTACGATCGCGCCGCCGCTGAACTGGCCCGCGCCCGCACCCAGGCAACCCTGGCCCGCAGTGAATCGGAGCGGGCCAAGCGCCTGGCCGAGCAGCAGGCGATCTCCACCGAGACCGCCGAGCAGCGTCGCGCTGCGGCAGACCAGTCCGGCGCAGCCGTGCAGGCCGCGCAGGCGGCACTGGATGCTGCCCGGCTCAACCTGGAGTTCACCAAGGTGCGTGCGCCGATCGACGGCCGTGCCGGCCGCGCGATGGTCACCGCGGGCAACCTGGTCACCGCCGGCGACAGCGCCAGCGTGCTGACCACGCTGGTCTCGCTGGACACCGTGTTCGTCTACTTCGATGCCGACGAAAGCACTTTCCTGCGTTACGCGCAGATGGCACGCAAGGGCGAGCGCCCGAGCGAGCGCGACAGCGACCTGCCGGTGAAGGTTGGCCTGTCGGGTGAAGAAGGCTACCCGCACGCGGGCAAGGTCGACTTCCTCGACAACCAGGTCGCACGCAGCACCGGCACCATCCGCGTGCGTGCGCTGCTGGACAATGCCGACCGGCAGTTCACCCCGGGGCTGTTCGCCCGTGTGCAGCTGCTGGGCAGTGGCCAGTTCCAGGCGATGCTGATCGACGACAAGGCTGTGCTGACCGACCAGGATCGCAAGTACGTGTACGTGGTCGACAAGGATGGCAAGGCCCAGCGCCGCGACATCCGCCTTGGCCGCACGGCGGAAGGCCTGCGCATCGTCGAGCAGGGCCTGTCCGCAGGCGACAAGGTCATCATCGATGGCGTGCAGAAGGTCTTCATGCCGGGCATGCCGGTGCAGGCCAAGGCGGTGGCGATGCAACCGGCTGCGACCGCCGCACCAGGCCGTGATGCCACTGCTGCGCTGAACCGCTGATCCGCCGTCTCCTGATCCGAGTTTCCGCTTAGCTGCCGGCGCCAGCGGCGGCCTTCCCTGCCTTCGTCATATCGGCGAGGGGCAGGGTGGCTGTTGCCCGCCGGCGGCATTTCCCAGGAATTCCTCCATGGACTTTTCCCGTTTCTTCATCGACAGGCCGATCTTCGCGGCGGTACTGTCGATCGTGATCTTCGCCGCAGGCCTGATCACGATTCCGATCCTGCCGATCAGCGAGTACCCGGAAGTGGTGCCGCCGTCGGTGGTCGTGCGCACGGTCTATCCGGGCGCCAATCCCAAGGTCATCGCCGAAACCGTCGCCACGCCGCTTGAAGAGGCGATCAACGGCGTCGAGGGCATGATGTACCTCAAGTCGGTCGCCGGTTCCGACGGCGTGCTGCAGATGACCGTCACCTTCCGCCCGGGCACTGATCCGGACGCGGCGGCGGTGAAGGTGCAGAACCGTGTGGCGCAGGCGCAGGCCCGCCTGCCCGAGGACGTACGCCGGCAGGGCGTGACCACGCAGAAGCAGTCGCCCACCTTCCTGATGGTCGTGCATCTGACGTCGCCCAATGGCAAGTACGACACCCTGTACCTGCGCAACTACGCCCGCCTGCACGTCAAGGACGCGCTGGCACGCATTCCCGGCGTGGGCGACGCGCAGATCTTCGGTGGTGGTGACTACGCCATGCGCGCATGGCTGGACCCGGACAAGGTTGCTTCGCGCGGCCTGACGGCCAGCGACGTGGTGCGTGCCATGCGTGAGCAGAACGTGCAGGTCTCTGCGGGTCAGCTCGGCGCCGAGCCGCTGCCGAACAGCCAGTTCCTGACCCTGATCAATGCCCAGGGCCGCCTGCGCAGCGAGCAGGAGTTCGGCGACATCGTGCTCAAGAGCGGTGTCGACGGCGAGATCGTGCGCCTGTCCGACGTTGCCCGGCTGGAACTGGGCGCTGGCGACTACACCCTGCGCTCGCAGCTCGACGGCAAGAATGCGGTGGGTATCGGCATCTTCCAGTCGCCCGGTGCGAATGCACTGGAGATTCGCGACAAGGTCATCGCCACGATGGACGAGATGCAGAAGACCATGCCCGCCGACGTGAAGTACGAAGCGGTGTACGACACCACCATCTTCGTGCGTGATTCGATCAAGGCGGTGGTCTCGACCCTGCTTGAAGCGATCGCCCTGGTGGTTCTGGTGGTGATCCTGTTCCTGCAGACCTGGCGCGCGTCGATCATTCCGCTGATCGCGGTTCCGGTGTCGGTGGTCGGTACCTTCGCAGCGCTGTACGTACTGGGCTTCTCGATCAACACGCTGAGCCTGTTCGGCCTGGTGCTGGCGATCGGCATCGTGGTCGACGACGCGATCGTGGTGGTGGAGAACGTTGAACGCAACATCGAAGAAGGTCTGTCGCCGACCGCAGCCGCCCACCAGGCCATGCGTGAGGTGTCCGGCCCGATCGTTGCGATCGCACTGGTGCTGTGCGCGGTGTTCGTGCCGATGGCGTTCCTGTCGGGCGTCACCGGTCAGTTCTACAAGCAGTTCGCTGTCACCATCGCCATTTCCACGGTGATCTCGGCGATCAACTCGCTGACCCTGTCGCCGGCCCTGGCCGCCCGCCTGCTGAAGGCCCATGGCGCTCCGAAGGATGGCCCGAGCCGTCTGATCGATCGCCTGTTCGGCTGGGTGTTCCGCCCGTTCAACCGCTTCTTCAAGTCCAGCTCGGAGAAGTACGAGCGCGGTGTGGCGCGCATCCTCGGCCGTCGCGGCGCCGTGTTCGTGGTCTATGCGATCCTGCTGGTCGGCACCGGTGTGATCTTCAAGCTGGTGCCGCCGGGCTTCATCCCGACCCAGGACAAGCTGTACCTGATCGCGGGCGTGAAGCTGCCGGAAGGTTCGTCGATCGCACGTACCGATGAAATGCTGCGCAAGGTCGCCAAGATCGCCCAGGAAACCGACGGCGTGGCGCATACCATTTCGTTCCCGGGCCTGAACGCGCTGCAGTTCACCAACACCCCGAACACCGGTGTGGCGTTCATTCCGCTCAAGCCGTTCAACGAGCGTCATGGCCGGACCGCGGCAGAGATCAACGCCGAGATCAACCAGAAGATCGCAGGCCTGCAGGAGGGCTTCGCGTTCGCGATGATGCCGCCGCCGATCCTGGGCCTGGGCAACGGCAATGGCTACCAGATGTTCATCGAGGACCGCGGCAACCTGGGCTACGGCGCGCTGCAGAATGCCGTGCAGGCGATGCAGGGGACCGTTGCACAGACTCCGGGCATGGCCTTCCCGATCAGCAGCTACCAGGCCAACGTGCCGCAGCTGGATGCGGAAGTGGACCGTGTGAAAGCGAAGGCGCAGGGCGTGCAGCTGACCGAGCTGTTCGACACGCTGCAGACCTACCTGGGTTCGGCGTACGTCAACGACTTCAACCAGTTCGGCCGCACCTGGCAGGTGATCGCCCAGGCGGACGGCCCGTTCCGTGAGAGCGTCGAGGACATCGCCAAGCTGCGCACCCGCAACGACCGCGGCGAGATGGTGCCGATCGGTTCGATGGTGACCATCAAGCAGACGTTCGGCCCGGACCCGGTGCTGCGTTTCAACGGCTACCCGGCAGCGGACCTGGCCGGCGAGGCCGACCCGCGCCTGCTGTCCTCGGCGGAAGCGATGAACAAGCTGACCGAGATCGCCGGGCAGGTGCTGCCGGTCGGCATGGCCACCGAATGGACCGACCTGAGCTACCAGCAGGCCACCCAGGGCAAGGCCGCGTTCATCGTGTTCCCGGTGGCGATCATGCTGGCCTTCCTCGTGCTGGCCGCGCTGTACGAGAGCTGGTCGCTGCCGCTGGCGGTGATCCTGATCGTGCCGATGACCCTGCTGTCGGCTCTGTTCGGCGTATGGCTGACCGGCGGCGACAACAACGTGTTCGTGCAGGTGGGCCTGGTGGTGCTGATGGGCCTGGCATGCAAGAACGCGATCCTGATCGTCGAGTTCGCCCGTGAGCTGGAGATGGGCGGCAAGGGCATCGTCGAGGCCGCGCTGGAAGCCTGCCGCCTGCGCCTGCGCCCGATCGTGATGACCTCCATCGCGTTCATCGCCGGCACCGTGCCGCTGGTGCTTTCGCACGGTGCGGGTGCCGAGGTGCGCTCGGTGACCGGTATCACGGTGTTCGCCGGCATGCTGGGCGTCACCCTGTTCGGCCTGTTCCTGACCCCGGTGTTCTACGTCGCCCTGCGCAAGTTCGTCACCCGCAACGGCGGTGGCCAGCTGGTGCAGCACGGCGAGCCCACCATTCATCACTGATACGGAACCCCGTCGCCGCCGGTCGATGACCGGCGGCGGCTTCTCCCTCCAAAGGCATGAATCCATGAACACCCATCAGAACAAGATCGCGCTGGTTACCGGCGCTACCCGTGGCATCGGTGCCGAGACCGTGCGTCAGCTGGCGAAGGAAGGCGTGCACACGCTGCTGGCCGGCCGCAAGCGTGAGACGGCGGTGGAGCAGGCACTGAAGCTGCAGGCGGAAGGCCTGCCGGTGGAAGCGCTGCAGCTGGACGTTACCGACGCTGCGAGCATCGCCGACGCGGTCGAGCAGGTGCGCCAGCGTCACGGCCGGCTGGACATCCTGGTCAACAACGCCGGCATCATGATCGAGAACCCGGCACAGGCACCGTCGGAGCAGTCGCTGGATACGTGGCGTCGCACCTTCGACACCAATGTATATGCACTGGTGGCGGTGACCCAGGCGTTCCTGCCGCTGCTGAAGCAGGCCAAGGCCGGGCGCATCGTCAACGTGTCCAGCATCCTCGGCTCGCAGACCCTGCACGCCGACCCGGGTTCGGGCATCTATGACTTCAAGATTCCGGCCTACAACGCCTCCAAGGCGGCGGTGAACAGCTGGACGCTGGCCCTGGCATACGAGCTCCGCAGCTCGCCGATCAAGGTGAACACCGTGCACCCGGGCTACGTCAAGACCGACATGAATGGTGGCCACGGCGAGATCGAGATCGCCGAAGGTGCGCGTTCCAGCGTGCAGATGGCGCTGATCGGCCCTGAAGGCCCGAGTGGCAGCTTCACCTATCTGGGCGAGGTGCTGCCATGGTGATCCGCACCCTGGCGGTGGCCGTTTCCAGCCTCGTGCTGGCCGGCTGTGTCACCGTCGGTCCCAATTACAAGGCGCCCCAGCAGGAGCCTGTCGTCCTGCAGGGCGCGGAGCAGCCGGTGTTCAGCACCACATCGCCCGTTGCCAGCTGGTGGGCGCAGTTCGATGACCCGGTGCTGGAAGAGCTGGTGCACGGCGCACTGTCGAGCAATCTTGACCTGCGCGTGGCCGTGGCGCGTGTCAGCCAGGCGCGGGCGGTGTTCGTCGAAAGCCGCTTCGACCAGGCACCGCACGTGACCGCAGGCGGCAGTTACGACCGCCGCAAGCAACCCGATCCGCAGCTGGGTGGGCAGCGGGTGTTCAGTGAAAGCTACCAGCTCGGCTTCGATGCGGGCTGGGAGCTGGATCTGTTCGGCCGCAAGCGCCGTGCTGCCGAAGCGGCACGCGCCGATCTGGGGGCCGAGCAGGCCAACCTGGCCGATGCGCAGGTACTGGTTGCCGCCGAAGTGGCACGCAACTACTTCGAGCTGCGCGGCACGCAGAAGCGCATCGCCGTGGCCCAGCACACACTGGTCAATCTGCGTGATACGCAGAAGCTGACCGAGGCGCGCTGGGAACTGGGTGCCGGCAGCGAGCTGGATGTGCAGAGCAGCCGTGCCCGGCTGAAGGCGATCGAGGCCGATATTCCCCTGCTGGAAGTGGCCGAGACGCAGTCCCGCAATCGCCTGGCGGTGCTGCTGGGCCAGCGCCCGGAAGTACTGGCCGACATGCTCGCGCCGCATGAGGTGCCGGCGTTCGCCAAGCCGTTGCCGCTGGGGGATACCCGCGAGCTGCTGCGCCAGCGTGCCGACGTGCGTGCGGCCGAGCGGCGGCTGGCAGCCGCCACGGCACGGGTGGGGGTGGCAACGGCCGATCTGTTCCCGCGGTTGTCGCTTTCCGGTTTCGTCGGCTTCCTCGGCGGCGACGCCAATGGCCTGGTCAACGGCAACAACAAGGCCTGGTCGCTGACGCCGTCGTTGAGCTGGGCAGCCTTCGATTTCGGAACCGTGCGCGCACGTCTGCGTGCCAGCAAGGCCGAGGCCGAGGGCGTTGCCGCGCAGTACGAGCAGACGGTGCTGCTGGCACTGGAAGACACCGAGAACGCGCTGACACGCTACTCCAAGCAGCAGGCACGGCTGGCGATCGTGGTGGAGCAGGCGCAGGCCGCACGACGAGCCGAGTCGCTGGCGCAGATCCGCTATCGCGAGGGCTCGGAAGACTTCCTGACCCTGCTCGACGCACAGCGCACCCAGCTGGCCGCCGATGATGCACTGGCGGCCGCCGAGGCGGAGGTCAACGTCAGCGTAGTCGGCGTATACAAGGCGCTGGGTGGTTGGGGCCAGTCCCCGCAGGCGCCGAGCGTGGCACAGGTGAATTGACCGGACGGGGACGGAGGCAGTGGCCTCCGTCCTCGTTTCCGGTCAGGGCCACCGATGGGCGGGCGCCTGCCGCCCTGCCATGCCGTCCTCCACACTTTGCGAACTCAGGCAGGGCAGCGCGGCGTGAGCCGTGGACACCGTCACATTCATGACGCTTCTGACTCTCCCGGAAGCGCCTTCTGCCGTGTAACAAGTGGGGCGGGCCATCAGAGGACAGGCGATGACGGACGGCAAGCGGGATACCCAACGAATGTTGTTCGGCGATCCGGGACCACCCGGTGCAGGACTGTCCGTCGCGGTGGTCGTTCTGCTGGTGCTGGCGATGCTGGCCGCGGCCATCGGCTTCGTACGGCTGCCGGACTCCATGCTGGGCCTGGGCCTGATCGGCGTGGCCGTGCTGCTGGCCATCGGCGCTCGCATCTGCCAGGCGCGCGATCAGCACCAGGCGCTGTATCGCCTGTTGGCGCGGCAGCCGCCGCGGTGAACGCGGCGGCAACCCGACTCAGGGCCGGGGCCAGTCCAGCTCGACCACCAGCGGGAAGTGATCCGAGGGCAGCACGCCGTCGATGCGACGGTCATCGGTCAGGAAGCTGCGCGCACGGAAGCCTCTCACCAATACCCAGTCCAGCTGCGTGGTGGCCTTGCCGGTGAAATCATGGAAGGTCAGGCGCGGCCCCTGGGGAGACGCCACCTGGGTGCGTGCGTCCTGCAGAACGCGGGTGAGCGTCGCGTAGGTTCCGCCCCCGGGTTCACTGTTGAAGTCGCCCGTCAGCACCACCGGCAGATCCGGCGGCAGCGTCGCCACCCGCCTGCCGATCAGCTCGGCTCCCTTGACCCGGCGCGGTTCGTCTTCGTCGCGATAGGGCAGGTGGGTGTCCATGAAGTAGAAGCGGCGGCCATCGTCAAGGCGACGGAACAGGGCCCAGGTCACCATGCGCGGGTACAGGTTGCCCCAGGTGATGCTGCCGGCGACCTCCGGTGTATCGGACAGCCAGAAGTTGCCTGATTCCTCCACGGCCAGCACCCGCGTGTCGTAGAACACGCCCATGTGCTCATCGCCGCTGCCACCGCGCCGTCCTTCACCGAACCACGCGTAGCCGGGCAGGTGGCCGGCGAGATAGTCGGCCTGTTCCTGTACCAGCTCCTGGGTGCCGATGACGGCCGGGCGGGCATCCAGGATGACCTTGACCATCGCATCGCGGCGATCCGGCCAGCGCTTGCCTGGCGCGGTGTCGGCCGGGGTGCGGACATTGAAGGACATCACCTTCAGCGGCGCAGGGGCCGCCGCCCAGGCGATGGCGGGAAGAGCGAAGGCCAGCAGCGCACACAGCGCAGGGCGACGGAAACGCGACAGCATCGTGGAATCCCTCCATTCCATGTAAACGATTCCATGAAGGATGGCACGGATTGGCAGGGGAGGGTATGCCGGGATGGGTCATTGGCCTGGCGGCTGCACGGGGGCACGCTCAGTCTTCGATCTCGCCGCGTCGCGCGGCCGCGCGCACGGCCTGCGCCGTCGTCGCAACGCCCAGGCGCTGGCGCGCGCGGCGCAGGTGGTTCTCCACGGTGCGCGCGGACAACCCCAGCGTGGCGGCGATCTCCGCCTGGCGCCGGCCGGCTGAGACCCAGCGCAGAACCTCGCGTTCCCGCGTGCTCAGTTCGCCCAGGGGGCGTTCGGCCGGTGCTTCGGCCAGCCGGCGGGCAGCGCGGAATGCTGCTGTGCCGGCAGACTCCAGCAGCAGCCGGGCAGGCGCGGAAGCGTCGATGATCGTTCCGGCGAAACTGATTGCCCCTTCTAGCCCCGTGGTTCCGAACACGGGTACCTGCAGGCCATGCAGGCCGTCGCCGCGGGGCTGCCTGACCACCTGGTAGCGGGCCCCCCTTGCGCCGTCGCGCTTGCTCCAGAAGAACGGGGCATCGCTGTCGAGCACGTGGCGGTTGACCGGGCAGGCATGCAGGTAGCGGGCAAGATCGGTCTCACGCCCTGTGCCCAGCCAGTCGCCCTCGATCCAGTACACGCGGTGTGCGCCGCGTTCCAGCCCGGTGCCGGCCGCAAACACCAGCACGCGATCGTAGCCGAGGGGCGCGGCGATCGAGCGAAGCAGCGCGCCGATCCCGGCGATCGAACGCGCCTGCTCCAGTTCCAGCAGCATGGGCACCAGCGCGGCCACGGTGTTCAGCGACCTGCCAGCGCGTCCAGCAGGGTGCGTGCGGCCAACTGGCCGAGTGCATTGCCGGCCAACGGACTATCGCCTGTCAGCAGCAGGCGATCCTGCAGCACGCTGCCGTCAATACCCTCGTTGACGATCTGCACGCCCTGCTGCGCGAGCTTTTCACCGAAGAACCACGGCAGTTGCCCGGGCATGTAGCCGATGTCCGGCGTCTGCCGGTCCATCGCATCGGGGAAGGCGCAGATGCGGTAGCCACGGAACAGCGAATCACCGCCCGCTTCATTGATCCTGGCAGCCAACAGCGCTGCAGGGCCGTGGCAGAGCGTGATGATGTAGCGCTGCTGTGCCATCGCCCAGTGCAGCGCCTTGCTGACCGCGCGGCTCTCCGGCAGACCGATCAGTGCACCATGCCCGCCCGGAATGAAGATGGCTGCATAGTCCGACGCCGCGTCCAGCGAGGCCACGATGTCGTCCAGCACCTTCGGCTGGCGGAACCGCGCCTGGTAACGTTCGTACAGACCGCCGATGTCGCGGTCCTCGCCGGGGAACGCCCACCATTCGAACTTCACGGCGTTGCCGGACAGGGTTGCCACATCGAAGTCGAAGCCGGCCTTGTCCAGGTGATACATCGGCAGCAGCGTTTCGACCGGGTGATTGCCGGTGGAGAACAGGTGGCCGTTGGCGGTCGGCAGGTAGCGCTCATCGGCGCCGATCATCAGTATCTTCCAGCGGCCATCCCGGCGTGCGTCGGCATAGTCCGCGCCGGACAGATTGCTGGTGGGTGACGTGAACTGCGAGAGCGACCAGGGCGAGGGAAAGAAGGCATCGCGCTCGGCCGGATCGGGACGGGGTTGGCGGCTGAGGTCCTGGGTGTTCATGTGGCTGGCCTGCTGTCGGGGAGGTGCGGCCAGCATAGGAGGCACTGTGCGTACGTGCGATGAGGGATTTCCCGCAACGGCTGAACCGCCGTCCCGGCTGGTGGCGGAACGGCGATCAGCCTGCGCTATTCATCGCGCCGGTCGTGTGCCTGCATGTCTTCATGCAGGATGCGCCTGAGCTCGACGATGGCGGGCGTGGCTTCCTGCACGCTGTGACCGGACACGATCACCTTCTCCGATTCGGCGCCCGGCAGGTGCGAACTCCAGTACGGCACCAGTCCGTCGCTGGTCTGCTCCAGCGGTCCGTCGGCTTTGGCGCGCGCGATGATGGAGTGGTAGCGCACGCTCGGAGACATCGGCAGATCGGCGACGGCCTTGACGAAGGGGTCATCCTTGTCGAGATTCTGGATGCTGTTCATCTGGTAGCCGTGCTTGCCGTCGTCGCGATCGACGTGGCCGTCGTTGGCGATCGTCGCCACGTCCTCCAGCACGGTCAGTGGCAGCCGCACCAGACGGCCGATCCAGCGCCCGAGGCGGGTGCCGGCGACGTCGGTGCCGCGATGCGGTGTGGCAATGAATACCACCCGTGAAATCTCCGGCTCCGGCTTGAACGTGAGCACCGGCGCGCCGCGGGTGCGCAGCAGCTCGCGCTGTGCCGGCGTCATCTGCGCGGTTGCCAGCAGGGTCTCGACCAGATGGTCGCCGGACGAAGACACCATCAGCCGCGAGATCACTCCGCCCATGCTGTGCCCGACCAGCACCATGTCATGCGAGGCCGCGGCCTTTCCGGTGGGATCGAAGTGCTGCAGCACATCGGCCAGCATGTGGCGGATCGCATCGTGGCTCATCGCGATGGGCATGTTGGTCGGGTAGTAGAACTGCCACACCTGGAAGTCCCGGCGGATCTCATCGTCGCGCATCAGCTCGTTGGCGACGTTGACCCACGCCTCCGGGCTGCTTGCCAGGCCATGGATCATCAACAGCACACGGCGCTTCGGGTCGTAGGGCTGCATCATGTACAGATGCGGCGTATCGATGCCGCCCTTGCTCCCGAAAAGCGAGCGCAGCGATTGCCGGCTGAAGTTGGAGCGTGCGAGCCACAGCGCGTAGCCTGCCGTGAAGTTGGCCGCCAGTGGCACCTGCTGGCCATGCAGGGTGACTTCCGAAACCTGGTAGGGATCGTGGATCTCCACCTCCGGCTCGTCGTCGTGCAGCACTTCCCACAGGTTGTCGCCGGAGAACCGCAGCAGCACCGACATCGATGGCGAAGGCATTTCGCTCCAGCTGCGTTGTACCGGCGCGGCGGCGCTGGCCGCGGCAGCAGGCGCCTCTACGTCGCTGCCGGGATCATCCATCACCGCCACCAGCTCGGCGCCGAAGCCATCCCGGCGATGCACGCTGCGCAGGGTGCCGGTGAACGAGAGCGCTGCGGCGGGAACCAGCTCCCTCGGCGTACGCTCGTCCAATGGCGAGCCGTCGTCTGATGGCGCCAGCACAAAGGTCCATCGTCCCAGCTGGAAGCGGCTGGTGTCGCCGTGCACCCGGCCGGTGGCGTAGGCCTCGAACAGCTGCACGGAGGCTTCCTGCACGGCCAGGTTGTAGTAGTCCCGCACCTGCGTCTGGCGATCCTCGAAACCCCGCTGGTTGGCGGTGCGCTCGGTGAAGAACAGATAGGCGTAGGCCTGCCTCGCAACCTGCATCCACGCATCCAGACGCGGCTGGAAGCCGGCGTCCAGTTCGGTGACCACGGCCTTGGCGCGGCCTTCGGCGGAGTACTCGCGCTTGGGGGCGGGCAGAGTCAATGCGTACTGCAGCCAGAGTTCGGCCAGGGCCGAGCGCTTGTCTTCCTCGCGCACGACGATGCTGGCCTCCATTGCATCGATGCAGGGCGGACCGGGCCTGGCGCAGACACCCTCGTCCAGACCGGCCACGCGCAGGGTTTCCAGGGTGGCCGAGCTGAGCTTGCCGGTGGTGAGGATGTCACCGCGCTTGAGCGCGATGTACTGGCCGGGGGTAACCGAGGCGACCTGCACCGAGGGCCCGAACTGGCGCAGGGTGGCGCAGCCGCTCAGCGCCAGCAGCAGGGTGAAGACGAGAGCCGTGCGGCCGACGATGCCCATTCCCGTGGTTGCCATACGATCCTCCTGCGCGGTCGCGCCACTCTAGCGGGAGGTATGTCAAGGCGGAAGCGGCGTGCGCCGGTTCCTTCAGCGGCCGGTC
Organism: Stenotrophomonas sp. RS-48; assembly: GCF_030053245.1. NCBI lineage: Bacteria > Pseudomonadati > Pseudomonadota > Gammaproteobacteria > Lysobacterales > Lysobacteraceae > Stenotrophomonas > Stenotrophomonas sp. RS-48. The sequence goes on along the minus strand of NZ_JASGBV010000082.1, from coordinate 2,045 downwards.
GTCAATCGTCCAGATCGCTGTTGCGGATTGCCAGGACCACCGCAGCAGTACATGCCAGGACACCGAGCAGGAAGCCGATGGCCATGCCGTCGAACCAGTTCATGGGTTTCGTGCCGGGAATGTGGGAGAAGGTGGCCTGTGGATCTGACCGGCGGGCAACGCATGGCGCAGCGGCTGTGGCGGGCCGCTGCGCCCGGGCCTCAGTTGCTGGCCTCCCTGACAGCTTCTGCGGCGTCGATGATGCCCGGACCGCAACCCCCCGGGCAGTTGGCCGCCGCGATCGGATGGGCGGTGCGGCGCAGGATGTCCTTGACCTGGCTGGTGGTCTTCGGCACCGGTGCCACCGCCTGCATCAGCGCGACGACGCCGGCCACGTGCGGTGCCGCCATCGAGGTGCCGGACATGAAGTCAAAGGCATTGTTGCCCACCGTGGACAGAACGCCCTGCGCCGGATGCTGGCGGGTCGGTGCGCAGTTGGTCGAGTTCGGGGGTGTGGCCAGGGGCAGGAACTCGCCCACCGAGGCGCGGCACGACCACGTCTCGCCACCGGGCGCGGTGATATGGATGCCTGCACCGTAGTTGGAGTAGAACGCGCGGCGCCCGCCCTGGTCGTTCGCGGCTACCGCGATCACGCCGTTGCAGTTCGCCGGTGCGAACTCGGACACATCGAGGTTGCTGTTGCCCGCCGCGACCACCACGAGGGTGCCGGTGGCCGTGATGTCGTCGATCGCATCCTGCTCGGCCGGCGAGCAGGGCCGACGGCCGCCCAGGCTGAGATTGATGACCTCGGCCGGGTTGGCATTGGCGGGAACACCCGGCACAGCGATGCCAGCGCTCCAGAGCATGCCGTCGATGATGTCATCCGAGCCGCCATTGCCCTGGTTGCCCAGCACGCGTACCGGTACAACCTTCGCGTTGTAGGCCACGCCGGCCACGCCGATCTGGTTGTTGGTTACCGCCGCGACGGTTCCCGCAACGTGGGTGCCGTGCGCGATGCCCGAGGCATCGAAGGCATCCGCATCGCGGCCATCCCCATCGTCGGAACCGCCACAACCGGGATTCAGCCCGCCCAGGATGCACTGCAGATTGCTGAACGGCCGGGTGGAGGAAATCATGTCGTAGCCTGGCAACAGGTTCGGCTGCAGGTCGTTGTTGTCGAGATAGCCCGAATCGATCACCGCCACCACGACCCCTTGGCCGGTGGAGCGATCCCATGCCGCCGGCACGCGTGCGCCACTGACGGGATTGCTGTAGTGCCACTGTTCGGCGTAACGCGGATCGTTGGGCGTGGCGAACGCACTCATCATGAAGTTCGGCTGCACGTATTCGACGTCCGGGTCGTCGGCGATGCGCTGCATCAGGATCTCGGCCTCCGGACGATCCAGTGCCTTGTCTGTCCTGATCACATCGGCGCCGCCACCCATGCGGCGCTGATGCGCCACCGCCGCAGCCTGCGCCGCACCCACCGAGCGCTTGCTGCGCTGCTGCGCGCCCAAGCGCTGTTTCAGCGCATCCTGGGCGGTGTCGGCAGAGACGCGTTTGCGGCTGCCATCGCGGTACTTGACGATGAAACTGCTGTACTGCTGGTTGTTGTCCATGCCCCGCGTCCACACCCGTTCGGTGGATTGGGCGAAGGCAGGGGCACTGGCCAGGGCCAGGGTGATGGCACTGGCAAGGGAAACCCGAAGCGACGTACGCATGAATACAGTTCCTTTGTGAAAGGTGCGATGAGCCGGTCGTGCCCTGGGGGCTCGACTCGAGATGAAGGGGGTATGTCCGCGCGGTCTCCTTTCTGATGGCGACCTTGAACGAACGGCTTCGCAGACCGTTCTCCCCCAGTGCGGGGGTAGGAAATTTCTGAACTGATTTACCGATGTCGAGATCGACACGCGCGGCGAGCGGTGTGTACCGCAGGCAATAAAAAAGCCCGGAGATCCCCTTCTGGCGGGAATGTCCGGGCTTCTCCGGTCCTTGAAGGACCGCTCGTTGGTGGAGGTGGGCCCTACCGCAATGTGAATTTAAGTTGTTGATAGTACAGGCGGTTG